>JAUIJO010000151.1 GCA_030431185.1 Gammaproteobacteria bacterium
TGGGCAGTGGGGGAGGTGGCGGCAGCAAGGCCCGGCCGTCGGTCGCGCCCGTCTCCCGCGACTGGCCATTCTACCCGAAGCCAACGCCGCGACCCTCGCTCCCGGGCCCCCCGGTATGCTGTGCCGATGACGCCCCGCCGCCTTCCGTTGCCTTCGCGAATGCCGCGACCTCGCGCGCGCGCGAACGTGCTTATACACACGCCTGCGATGCGCCCTCGCGAGCGCGGCGGCGATGGTCGCGCGGGCGCGCGGCACCCCGGTTGCGGTTCAGCTGCCGATCACCTTGGGGCGGCGGCATGCGTCGCGCGCTGATCCTGGGGGCCAGCGGCCAGGTGGGGGACGCGCTGGTCCGGCGCTTGCAGGCGGCCGACTGGCGCCTCGTCGCGGTGTCGCGTCGACCGCGGGCCGACGCCCCCGGCCTGTCGTGGTTGCGTGGGGAGCTGGGGGCGATGCCGGCGTTGCCGGAGGGCTTCGGGCCCGACGCCCTCGACGCGATCTTCAGTGCCGGCCCCCTGGATGCCTTCGCGCGCTGGTACGCGGAGACGGGGGTGCGGACTGCGCGGATCGTCGCCTTCGGCTCCACGAGCGAGTCCACCAAGCGGGCCTCGACCGATGCCGCCGAGCGGGACGTCGCCCGGCGCCTGGCGGAGGCGGAATCCATCATCCTCGGTGGCGCACGCGAGCGCGGCGCCGCCGCCACGATCCTCAGGCCGACGCTGGTCTACGGTGCCGGGCGGGACGCGACCCTGACCCGCGTGGCGACGATCGCGCGCCGACGCGGCTGGTTCCCCTTGCCGCGCGGCGCGAACGGCCTGCGGCAGCCCGTGCACGTCGACGACCTGGCCGCCGCCGCCGCCGCGTGCTGCGACGTCACCCGCTGCGCGGGCCAGGCGTATGCGCTGCCGGGAGGGGAAACGCTGGCCTATCGGGAGATGATCGCCCGGGTGCTGGCCTGCCTGCCGCCGCCGGCGCGACTCGTCGAGCTGCCTGCCCCCCTGTTCCGGATGCTGCTGTCGGGTGCGCGCCTGGCGGGACTGGCGTCCGGCCTCGGCGCCGCGGTGGAGCGGATGCGCGAGGACCTGGTCTTCGACGCCGCACCGGCGATGCGCGACTTCGGCTATGCCCCGCGCCGCTTCCAGCCCGACGCGGGCATGGTCACGCCGCCCTGACCCCACCGCCGCCGCGGCTCGGATCGTATCCGTCAGATCGTATCCGTGGGCGGGATCTCGTGCGGGCCGGGGATGTCGCGCGGCGCGCGGCTTTTCTGCAGCACGCGCAGGGCGATGATCAGCACCCCGCCCAGCACCATGGCACCGCCGATCCACAGCTTCGGCCCCGGCCGGTCGCCCCAGAAGGCGATGCCCAGCCCGACCGCGACCACGGGCACCAGCAGCAGCCAGGGCGTGACCTGCGCCACGGGGTAGCGCTGGACCAGCACGTAGTAGAGGCCATGGCCCAGCAGCGAGGAAATGAAGGCGGCATAGAACGCGCCGAACCAGCCCACCCAGCTCACGCCGGGCAATCGCGCCAGGGCCCCGGGCTCCAGCCACAGGCTGATCGCCAGCAGCGGAAGCACGCTGAACACCGCGGTCCAGCCCTGCATGCTGTAGGCATCGAGATCCTTGAGCGGCTTCATCAGCACCGTGCCGGCGGCCAGGAAGAACGCCGCCACCAGCATCAGCAGCAGCGCCATCGGCCGGTCCAGCACCAGCGGGTCGAAGCCCAGCACCAGCACGCCGCAGAAACTCACGGCGATCGCCACGCTGGTGCGCCAGCCGAAGCGTTCCCCCAACACCGCCCAGGCCAGCAGCGCGGTCATCGGCACGTAGCTCTGCATGACGATGGCCGTCGAGGAGAGGTCGCCTGCCAGCTTGAGGGCGCTGAAGCTCAGGCCGAAATGCAGCACGCCCACGCACAGGCAGGTCGCGACCAGGCGCGGCCATTGTCCTGGCGCGGGGCGCTTGAGCACGAACACCAGCGGCACGGCGAGCAGGGCGAAACGCAGCGCGGTGAAGAGGAAGGGCGGAATCTCGCGCATGGCAAGCGCGGAGGTCAGGAAGTTGAAGGCCCACGCGAGGACGATCAGCAATACGAGGAGCAGGTCGCGGGTCGGCATGGGGCTTCGCTGGAGACGGGCGCGGCGAGAGCGGGGGCCGGGCGCCTGGGTTGGGGGAGGGCGGGCGAACGACGTCCGGGTCGAATGGCCTCCCCGCCAGTAGAACACGCGCGCGCGACGCCCGACAGCGGCGCGGGCATCGCGCCGGCCAATGGCCATCCGCGGCAAGGTCGGCCCCGCCCCGGGAAACGCGCGATGACGCTGCGCCGTCCGTTGGGCGAGGGCAGGGCAAGCCGGGTCCGCCGTGTGGCGTCAGGCAGTGGCCCGCGTCGCGAACCCGTCCCCTCGACAGGCCCGCGCGGACCTGTCGCGACGCGGACTCAGTACGACCAGCCCAGCTTGCGATACAGCTTCGACAGGACCCAGACCGGGCCGATCAACAGATACCGCAGGTCGGTGAGGAAACTGGGACGCTTGCCTTCGAACAGTTTGCTGTGGCCGATGAACTGGCCGATCCAGGCGACCACGAACACCGCGATGGCCAGGTACAGCAGGGACTGCGTGCCGACCGTGCCATTCAGCCAGCGGGTCAGCCAGCCCATCAGCACGAAGATGGCGAGCATGCCGAAGCCGAGCGGACGGGAGGCGCGGTAGTAGAACGCCCAGCTCGCGAACATCGCGGCGCCAGCCCAGAAGCCGGGGCCGAACCAGGTGCCCGGCGACGGAATGCACCACAGCAATGCCACCACGCTCCACAGGATCGCCGGGACGCACAGCACGTGGATCCACTGGTTGGCGGTGTTCTGGTGGTCGCCGGAATAATGGGCGAACCAGACATCGATCGGTCGGCGCGGGACGGACGGTTCGTGCGGGGTGTCGGCGGTGGTGTTCATGTCGGCTCCGGCTGCGATGCGCTGGCGTATGGCGGGCACCGCCGAGCATAGCGGCATCGATGTCCCGATGCCCGCCGCAATGCAGCGTCGCCACCCGGGCGCGGGCGGCGACGGCGCGGGATCAGTCGACGCTGATGCCGGCGAGGCGCTGCAGCGCTTCGGCGTAGCGGGCGCGGGTGCGCTCGATCACCTCCGGCGGCAGGCGCGGACCGGGGGCGGTCTTGTCCCAGTCCAGCGTCTCCAGGTAGTCGCGCACGATCTGCTTGTCGTAGCTCGGCGGGCTGGTGCCCACTTCGTACTCGTCGGCCGGCCAGTAGCGCGACGAGTCCGGGGTCAGCATCTCGTCCATCACGTAGAGGCGGCCGTCGGCGTCGGTCCCGAACTCGAACTTGGTGTCCGCCAGCAGGATGCCGCGCTCGGCCGCATGCTCGGCGGCGAACCGGTACAGGCGCAGCGTGGCGTCGCGGACGGCCTCGGCCAGGTCGGCCCCGCAGAGCTTGACCGCCGTGTCGAAGTCGATGTTCTCGTCATGGTCGCCGACCGCGGCCTTGGTCGACGGGGTGAAGATCGGTTCGTCCAGCTTCTCGGCCTGGCGCAGCCCGTCGGGCAGGGCGATGCCGCTGATCCGGCCGGTGCGCTGGTAGTCCTTCCAGCCGCTGCCGATCACGTAGCCGCGCGCGATGCATTCGATCGGCACCGGCTTCAACCGGCGGGCCACCACCGCGCGCTGCAGGTACGGCGCCGGGTCGACGCCACCGGGCATCACGGAGGCCACGTCGATGCGGGTGAGGTGGTTGCGGACGATGTGCTCGGTCTTGCCGAACCAGAAGTTGCTGATCTGGCACAGCATCGCGCCCTTGCCCGGGATGGGGTCGGGCAGGACCACGTCGAAGGCGCTCAGGCGGTCGGTGGCGACCATGAGCAGGTAATCGCCGGCCGGCGTGTCGTCCGGCAGCGCGGCACGGGGCAGGTCGAACACGTCGCGGACCTTGCCACGATGGCGCAGGGGCAGGCCGGGCAACGCGGATTCGGACAGGACGTTCTGGGTCGATATTGTGGACAACGTGTATTCCCCGATCGTGCGATTCTGCTGCGTGCATCCCCTTGCGGGGCGGGGCCGGGAAGCCCGCGCCGACGCGACAGGGCCGGCCAGTGTACGCCGGTCCGGGCGAAGGTGCAGGTACACTGCGCGCGTGAATCCGGGGTGGCTGTCCCGGTATCGGGTCCGGGATCGCGCGACGACGGCCGGCGTGCCCCCCGGAGGTCCCGGGACGGGGCGTTGGCGAGGCGGCTTCTCCACCTCACGGGAGCACCATGAAACGTTGGTACGGCAAATTGCTGGGGTTCATCGCGGGGGCGCTGCTGCTGCGCTTCAATCCCCTGCTCGGCGCGCTGATCGGCCTGCTGGTCGGCCACGCCTTCGACGCGGACTGGTTCCGTTCGCGCCGGGCCAACCCCTACGCGGCGTTCGGCCTCACCGAGGAGGCCACCGAGGCCGAGGTCGACCGGGCCTATCGCCGCCTGATCGCCCAGTACCATCCCGATCGCCTCCAGGGCGCGGCGCCCGAGCTGCGCGAACAGGCGGAAGCGCGCGCCCGCGAGCTGAACGCGGCCTACGACCGCATCAAGACCCTGCGCAGGAAGCGCTAGCGCCCCCGGGTCCCGGGCGAGGTCGTAGAATGTCCCGGCCCCGTGGCGCGCCCAGCCGGGCGGCGGCGCGGGACGCGTTCCTCCCGTCAAAATGGCCTCTTGCATGCAATCGACCGTCATCGCCCCGTCCATCCTGTCCGCCGATTTCGCCAGGTTGGGCGAAGAGGTCGACAACGTGCTCGCGGCCGGTGCCGACTGGGTGCACTTCGACGTCATGGACAACCACTACGTTCCCAACCTGACCATCGGACCGCTGGTCTGCGAGGCGCTGCGCAAGCACGGCGTGACCGCGCCGATCGACGTGCACCTCATGGTCGAGCCGGTCGATCGCATCGTCCCGGACTTCGCGAAGGCGGGCGCGTCGTTGATCAGCTTCCACCCCGAAGCCAGCCGGCACGTGCATCGCACCATCCAGCTGATCAAGGGTGCCGGCTGCCAGGCCGGCCTGGTGCTGAACCCGGCGACCCCGGTCGAAGTGCTCGACTACGTCCTCGAGGAGCTGGACATGGTGCTGCTGATGTCGGTCAATCCCGGCTTCGGCGGGCAGTCCTTCATCCCCTCCGCGCTGGAGAAGCTGCGGATCGTGCGCGGCATGATCGATGCGCGCGCGCCGCATGTGCGCCTGGAGATCGACGGCGGGGTGAAGGTCGGGAACATCGCCGACATCGCCGCCGCCGGCGCGGACACCTTCGTGGCGGGTTCGGCGATCTTCAACGCCGATGACTACGCCGAGGTGGTGGGGCGCATGAAGGCCGCGGTCGCGGCCGTGCGCTGAACGCGCGCCGTATCCGGCCGTTCATCCCGGCCAGTCGCCGGGGCCCGTTGCAAGGTCCAGCGCTTCGAAGCGCGAAGCGGCCGCCCCGCGCACCGAAACCGCCGGGGGCGTGGCGGCACCGAAGGAGGCCCGGGGGTCCGTGACGCGGACTGCGGGCTTCCTGGGTGCGCCAGCGCGGAAAATTGGAGGCGATCCTGCCTCCGCCCGTCGTCCCTGGGAATGGACTCCCATGCTCCGCGCGCCCGGTGACCGGACGACGACACCGGCGTTTCAGCGATGTTGCAGTCGAGCCTGGGCAGGGGCGGGGTTCAGGGTCCGGACAGCGGTTTCACGGTGGCGCCGCGAGGGCTTGGATAGCCTCGGCGCATGAACCCGACCCCCGCGATCCCCGATACCCCGCCAGGCGCCCCGCGCTGGCGCCTGGTCCTCAATGGCAAGTCCGCCGGCGACGACGAGGTCCGCGCCGCCGTGATGGCGATGCGGGACGCGGGCGTGGACCTGTCCGTCCGCGTGACCTGGGAGTCCGGCGATGCCGAGCGCCACGTCGACGAGGCCTTGGGGGATCGCATCGACGTGCTGGTGGCCGGTGGGGGCGACGGCACCCTGAGCGCGATCGCGGCGGCCCTGGCGCACCGCGACCTGCCGGCCGCGTCCCTGCCCGCGCTTGCGCTGCTGCCGCTGGGCACGGCAAACGATTTCGCCAGCGCGGCGATGCTGCCCGAGTCGCCGGAAGCGGCGTTCCAGCTGATCCGCGATACCGTGGCGCAACCCGTCGACCTCCTGCGCATCGAATCCGAGCATGCGGTCCACTGGTGCGCCAATCTCGCCAGCGGCGGCTTCGGCACACGCGTCACCGTGGAAACCGACGAAGGCCTGAAGAAGGTGCTGGGCGGCCTCGCCTACCTGGTCACCGGCATCGCCCGGCTGGGCCGGATCGAGCCGGTGCATGCGCGTTTCGAGGGGGACGGTTTCCAGTGGCAGGGCCAGTTCATCGCGCTGGGACTGGGCAATGGCCGGCAGGCCGGGGGCGGCCAGCAACTGTGTCCCGATGCGGTCATCGACGACGGTCGGCTCGACCTGACCCTGATTCCCGAGCTCGACGGCGAGGTCGGCGAGACCGTCGGCGCCCTGCTCACCGAAGGGCGCGAGGGCGCACTCGAACGCATCGCGGTACGGCAGCGACTCCCCTGGGTGCACGTCAGCAGCGAGCTGCCGATGACCCTCAACCTCGACGGCGAGCCGGTGCAGTCCCGCCGCTTCAAGGTCGAATGCGTGCCGGGCCGGTTGCGCCTGCACCTGCCGGTGGGCTGTCCGCTGCTGGGCGTGCCGGGCAATCCCGGTGCGAGCGACGACGTGGCGCCCGCGCCTCCCGCGCCCGACGGCCTGGTGCCGGCCTGAACCCGGCGCACCCGCGCCTACCTCCCGGAGGGGCCTGCCGGTGGCGGCCGTGGATCGGCTAAAGTAGCGCCCATGACTTACCGGGCGATCATGAATTCCCGCCGTGGCGACACGGGTTGGCGAGGGTGGACAAGCGCAAGCTCGCCCCCTGTCGCCATCGCCCTGCCGCACACAAAGGAACTGCCGCGTGAACCGTCCCGCCCACACTGCCGCCCAGTCGCTCGAACACTTCCAGCAGCTCGCTGCTGAGGGGCATACCCGCATCCCGGTCGTGCGCGAGGTCTTCTCCGACCTCGACACGCCGCTGTCGGTCTACCTCAAGCTGGCCGACGGCCCGCACACGTATCTCTTCGAATCGGTCGAGGGCGGAGAACGCTTCGGCCGCTATTCGATCATCGGCCTGCCGGCGCGCCGCGTGTATGCCTTCGCCGGCAATGCCCTGTACGTCACCGAGCACGGCGAACTGGTCGAGGACCGGCACGTCGAAGATCCCTTCGCCGAAGTCGAGCGCCTGCGCACCGAGCATTCGGTGCCGCGCATCGAAGGCCTGCCCGGCTTCACCGGCGGCCTGGTCGGCTGGTTCGGCTTCGAATGCATCGGCTACATCGAACCTCGGCTGGCCGGCGGCGACAAGCCCGATGAGCTGGGCACGCCCGACATCCTGTTGATGCTCAGCGAAGAGCTCGCCGTGTTCGACAACCTGCGCGGCCGCCTCTACCTGATCGTGCACGCCGACCCGCGCGAACCGCAGGCGCATGCGCGCGCGACGCGGCGCCTCGACCAGCTGGTGCACCGCCTGCGGCACGGCGGCACCAGCTACCCCGAGACGCTGGATCCGAACGGCCTGGACGAAGCCGATTTCGTCTCCGGCTTCACCCGCGAGGGTTTCATCGACGCGGTCGAGCGTTCCAAGGAATACATCCGCGCCGGCGACATCTTCCAGGTCGTGCTCAGCCAGCGCATGTCGGTGCCGTTCAAGGCGCGGCCGGTCGACGTCTATCGCGCGCTGCGGGCGCTCAACCCGTCGCCCTACATGTACTTCCTCGACGTGGGCGACATGCAGGTGGTCGGCTCCTCGCCCGAGATCCTGGTGCGCCTGCAACACGACGAGGCGGGAGTGGGCGAGGTCACCGTGCGCCCGATCGCCGGCACCCGCCCGCGCGGCGACACCCCCGAGCGCGACCAGGCGCTCGAAGCCGAGCTGCTCGCCGACCCGAAGGAGCGCGCCGAGCACCTGATGCTGATCGACCTCGGCCGCAACGACACCGGGCGCGTGTCCGAACCCGGCACGGTGAAGATGGGCGAGCAGTTCACCATCGAACGCTACAGCCACGTGATGCACATCGTCAGCGAGGTCACCGGCACCTTGAAGCACGGCATGAGTTATGCCGACGTCCTGCGCGCGACCTTCCCCGCGGGCAC
>JAUIJO010000152.1 GCA_030431185.1 Gammaproteobacteria bacterium
GGGCCTGACGTTCGTTGGCCATAGGGCTCGCCACCACTGGGAATTTGGGAAGGAGTGAACGCTCCAGTATACCAGCCCGCGGGCCGTTTTACCGGCTCAGGCCTTCAACAGGAACGTGACCGGGCCGTCGTTGACCAGGCTGACACTCATATGGGCACCAAAGCGGCCGGTTTCCACCCCCTTGGCGTGTTTTTCTCGACAAATCGCCACCAGATCGCTGAACAGGGGTTCAGCGAGGGCCGGCGCGGCGGCCGTCGAGAAGCCCGGGCGCAGGCCGCTGCGGGTGTCCGCGGCGAGGGTGAACTGGCTGACCAGCAGCAGGCCGCCGCCGGCCTGGGCCAGGCCCAGGTTCATCCGTCCGTCGGCGTCGGCGAAGACGCGGTAGTTCAGCAGGCGCTCGGCCATCTTCGCGACCTGCGCCGGCCCGTCGTCGGGCTCGATCCCGACGAGGGCCAGCAGGCCTGGACCGATCGCGCCCACGGTGTCGCCGGCGACTTCGACGCGGGCCTGGGTGACGCGCTGTATGAGGGCAAGCATGGGGAATGGGGAATGGGGAATGGGGAATGGGGAATGGGGAATGGGGAATGGGGAAGAGCGTAGCGCGGATCCGCCGATGGCAAGCGTGCGACGCGCCGGGCCCGCCGCCGGTCGCGCCCGCTACACTCGGACCATGAACGAACTGCTCGCCCGACTGCTGTACCTGGGTGCCGCCGCGCTGGGCCGGCTGCCATGGTCGTGGCTGATGGCGCTCGGCGATGGTCTCGCGGCGTTGTGGCGACGCCTCGACGCACGCGAAAGCCGCGTCGCGCGGCGCAACCTCGAGCTGGCCTACCCGGACCTGCTGCCCGGCGAGCGCGCGCAATGGCATCGCGACATCCTGCGCACCACCGCGCGCCAGGCGCTGGAGACGATGCGCCTGTGGACCCGCCCGCATCGCGACAACCTGCGCATGGTCCGCGAGACGCACGGCACGGCCCTGCTCGATGCCGCGATGGCCGCGGGCAAGGGCGTGATCGTCGCCGCCCCCCACCACGGCAACTGGGAACTGCTGAACCAGTGGCTGGCCGCGCGCACGCCGCTGGCGATCCTCTACCGGCCGCCCGAGTCGCCGGTGGGCGAAGCCTTCCTCAACCGGGTCCGCGCGGCGAGCGGGGACGCCGCCGACCGGGTCACGCAGATCCGCGCCGAGGGCCCCGCCGTGCGCCAGCTGTTCAAGCGCCTGGGCGCGGGTGGCGTGGTCGGCATCCTGCCCGACCAGCAGCCCAAGGCCGGCGACGGTGAGTTCGCACCGTTCTTCGGTGTCGAGGCCTTCACCATGACCCTGGTCGGCCGGCTCGCGCACCGCACCGGGGCGACCGTGCTGTTCGCGTGGTGCGAACGCATCGACACCCATGCCGACGGTCCCGGCTTCGCGCTGCACATCGAAGCCGCGCCGGCGGCGATCGCCGACCCCGATCCGAAGGTCGCGGTGGCCGCGCTCAACCAGGCCGTGGAACACATCGCGCGACGCGACCCGGCCCAATACCAGTGGACGTACAAACGCTATACCCTCAGGCCCGGGGACTCGGGCGAACGCAACCCGTATGCGGGCGACTGAGCCGGCGCCACCGGGTCACATGACGGGACACGGCATCCGTCGATCCAGCACAAGGGGGAAAGGAGACATGGGAAGAAGACTGGCATGGGGGATCGTGCTCGCACTCGCCAGCAGTGGCAGCCTCGCCGCCGACGACCTGGCCGGCATGAATGCGGTGAGTGCGACCTGGGATGCCTACGTGGCCATCAGCAGCGCCGACGACCCGGACGCGGCCGACCTGCTCGCGCCCTCGAGCATGGCCGACCATGCCTTCATCCGCGACGCCGCGCTGTACGCCTCGAGCGAGCAGGTGCGCCGCCTGCCACTGACCCGCCGCATCGAGGTCTACCTGCTGCGCGCGGCGTATCCCGCCGAAGCGCTGGCGGCGATGGACGGCGCGGCGGTCGCACGCAGCTGCATCGAGGCGGGCGTATGCGGGGTCTCGTCGCCTGAGGAAGGTGAAGCGCCGATCGCACTGACCCACGTGACCCTTGTCACGCCCGACCTCGCGGTCGGCGAGTTTGGACCGCCCTCCGGCAGCACCTATTACTTCGGCCCGGAACTGGTGCGCATCGACGGCCAGTGGAAACTGCGCGACGAAAGCCTCGTGCTCTCGGACTCGGCGTCGGTCTCGCAAGCGGCGCAGGGTGCCGGGTTGAGCGAGGACGAACTACTGGAAGCATTCATCGCGGACATCCTCGAGGTGGACTCGCCGCCCAGCCTGGCCGTACTGGACCAGCCGCTGCTGGAGGACGGCGCGGCGCGCGCGCGACTCAATGAGCAGTGGCCGCGCTACGACGCGACCTTCCAGACCCGCATCAGGGCGCTGGAGCGCAAGGTCGAGGGCGGCGAGGATTTCGCGATGGTGACGCTGGGCGGGATTCTCTACAGCGGCGTGTTTCCCGCGATCGCACCCAAGGACACCGTTCGCGGCCTGCAGTTGCTGGAGGATGCCAGCGCCGCCGGCAACAGCCGGGCATCCAGCCTCATCGTGGAGGCACTGATCGGTGACGAGGCACCGGCCCGCGGCGAAGTTCCTTCCGAGGACTACCTGCGCAGGCTGGCCCGGCATGCCCGGCTGGCGGCGGACGCCGGCGACGTGCAGGCGATGTCGGTGACCGGCACGCTGACCTTCAATGGCGCGGGAGGCCTGGAGCGCGACTGCACGGCCGCCGAGCAATGGCTTGCGCGCGCCGAGGACGCGGGCCTGGAATATGCCCGCAACGAGCGTGTCTGGTTCCTGGCCGCCTGTCCGATACCCGCGCAACGCGACCCGGAACGGGCTATGCAGCTGGCGCAGCACATGGTCGAGAACGAGGACGACCTGTCGCCGTTCGAGCTCGACACGCTGGCGGCCGCGTATGCGGCCAATGGCCAGTTCCAGGCGGCCACCGACTTCCAGTCGCGGGCGGTCTCGCGGATGCCCGCCGACGCCGGGCGCACCCTCGAGGAGATGCGGACCCGGCGCGAGCGCTATGCCACTGGCAAGGACTTCGTGCAGGCCTACAGCGTCTACGAGCAACCGGTCCAATGAGCCCCGACGCGCATCCGGCACCCGGCAACGACTGGCAGGCCTTGCCCGAGCGCAGCCGCGCGCTGTTCCTGTTGGCGGGCGGCCTGCCGCTGCTGATCCTGGGCACGGGCGTCGGCGCCGGGCTCGGCCTGCTGGCCAGCACCGTGTCCGAGGACATGCAGGCGTGGGTGCTGGTGCCCGCGTGCGCGCTGGCCCTGGCGGCGCTGGCGGGCGGTTTCGGCTTCTGGCTGGGCGCCAAGCAGTACACCCACACCCGCTGGCTGCTGGACGCGCACGGCCTGGCGGTCAGGCGCGGGCGCCTGTGGCACCGCGAGACGCGGGTGCCCTTGACCCGGGTCCAGCACCTGGACGTCAAGCGCGGTCCGCTGCAGCGGCGGCGCGACCTCGCGACCCTCGTCGTGCACACCGCCGGGACCGCCAACAGCGCCGTGGCGGTGCCCAACCTGGACGCCGGCGACGCGGAACGCCTGCGCGAAACGCTCGGCCGCCAGATCGACCACGATGACGACTGAGCCGCCGTCCCTGCCCGACGCCAGCGGTCCGGCGCGGCCGGAGGTGTCCGCCGAGGATGCCGACCACCGCCTGCACCCGATGTCCTGGCTGTTCGTGCTGGTGCAGCAGGTCAAGTCCTTCATCGTCCCGCTGCTGCTGGTGCTGGTCGCCGGGCGTCGCGGCGACAACATGTACGAACTGTGGGGCCTGGTCGGCGTCGGCGCGCTGGTGCTGGTCTCGCTCTGGCAGTACTTCACCTACCGCTACGGGGTGCTCGGGGATGCGCTGGTGATCCGCAGCGGGCTGCTCGAACGCAGCCTGCGGGTGATCCCGTTCGCGCGCATCCACAACGTGGCCCTGCAACAGAACCTCCTGCACCGCGTGTTCGGCGTGGCGGAAGTCCGGCTGGAATCCGCCGGCGGACAGAAGCCCGAAGCCGAGATGCGCGTGCTGAAGCTCGACAAGGCGCTGCAGCTGGAGGCCCTGGTGCGGCGTCGGGGGCACGCTGCGGAACACCCGGCCGACGCGAGCGCGCGAGGCGATGCGGCCGCGCCCCTGCTCCACCTCACGACCGGCGAGGTCATCCGCCTGGGCCTGATCTCCAACCGCGGCATGGTCGTGGTCGCCGCGGCGGCCGCCGGCCTGTTCCAGTTCGGCGGCGGCGACATCGTCGAAGACTATGCCGAACAGGGCGTCAGGAGCGCGGTGGGCTGGGCCGGCGACCACAGCTTGGGCTCCAGCGATTACGTGATCGGCGCGCTCATCCTGCTGCTGGTCCTGCTGTCCCTGGTGCGCATGCTGTCGGTGGTGCTGGCCCTGCTCCAGTTCCATGGCTTCACCCTCACCGAACACGGGCGCCGGCTGACGGTCGAACGCGGCCTGCTCGGCCGTTGGCGCACCAGCGCGTCGCGCCGGCGCATCCAGGCCTGGACATTGACCGAGACCGTGCTGCACCGGCTGTTCCGGCGCCGCGGCCTGGAGGTCGACATCGCGGTGTCGCAACACGCGCAGCAACAGCGCGCGCTCCGCGAGCTGGCGCCGGTGGCCACGCCCGACGCCTGCGACGCGCTGGTCGAGCACCTGCTGCCGCACGCGGCCTGGACGCGGCTGGACTGGCAGCCCCTGCCCAAGGCGGTCTGGTGGCGGATCTTCCTGCCCGGGGCGCTGGTGACCTGCACGCTCACCGCACTGCTGTACCTGCGATTCGGCCTGCCCGGCCTGTGCTTGCTGGCCTGGCTCCCCTGGTCGGCGTTCAAGGCGCGCCAGCACGCGCGCTGCATGGGCTACGCGGTGGGCGAGGAACTGGTCGCGGTGCGCGAGGGCTGGTGGTCGCGCCATTGGCGCTTCGCCGAGATCGACAAGCTGCAGGCCCTGCGCCTGGGGCGCTCGCCGCTGGACCGCTGGCTCGGCAGCAGCACCCTGTTCCTGGACACCGCGGGCGCGAACGCATTGGGGCCGCCCCTGCGAATCCGCTTCCTGCCCGAGGCGATGGCGCGCGACCTGTACGACCGACTCGCCGGCAGCCTGTCGCGTCGCCCGCTGCGCTGGTAGCCCGCCGCGTCGTCAGTCCTTCCCCTGCCGCGCGCGCCGCAGGCGCGCGCCCAGGTCACGCAGCCATCGACGCCATGCCGGGGTCGGCCGCCGTTGCTGGAGCCGGGCGCGGGGCACCAGGACTTCGTCGATGAGCGCCCGCCAGCGCGCCACGGTGGCCTCGTTGCCGAAGGCCTCGCCGCGTCGGCGTCCGTTCTCGACCATCGCCTCGTAGAGCCGGGGGTCGTCGATCAGGCGGTCGATGGCCGCCATCGCGCTGGCGGGATCGTCGACCTCGATGAAGTCCAGCGCACCCTCGCGCAGCTCGCGATAGCCCGATTCCGGGCCGAGCAGCGCCGGGATGCCGGCCAGCCAGGCGTTGAACAGCTTCCATGCCGGCTTGTTGCGCACCAGCTGCGCGCCGCTGGGCCGGGTCGCGAGCATGAGGTCGATGTCGTGCAGGTCGTGGTAGGCCGGCGGGGCGTCCCCGGCCTGGAAGTGGCAGCGCAGTTCCAGCGCGCGCGCGGTGAGGAAGTCGTTCCACACCGGGTCGCGGAAACCGGGATGGAGGTTCTGCGGGGTGCCCGGGTACAGCAGGGTGCGCGGCCGCGGCCCGCGCCAGCGGTCGCGCGGGACCAGCCCGGGTTGCGGCCAGTGCGGCACGTGGAAGGCGCGCTGCCCGTCGGCGGACGCGGCGTTCTGCACCACTTCCACGTCCGCGAAACCCACCGGATGGCGGTCGCTGCGCACCGCCACCAGCAGCGCGCGGCTGCGCGACCGCCGGTATTGGCGCCATGCCTCCCGCTTGTCGCCGGCATAGAACAGCACCGGCCCGTCGCCCGGGATCCGGTTGTCGAGCACGACGTCCACCGCGGCCTCCCTGAGCCGCAGCCAGGTCAGCACGATCCAGTAATGCTCGCCAAGCACCAGCCGGTGCGGCTCGGCGTCCGGGTCGAGCGCCCGCCAGCCTGCGAGCTCGGCGTCGTCGACCGCGAGGAAGAACGTCGTGGGCGGCGATGGCATGGGTCGGGTCTCTTCCAGTCGGCGGTCGGGGCGGGCACCATGGGTGGAAGGCGCCCTCGGCGCGATCCGTCGACCGCCATCTTATCGATGCCCGTGAAGCCATGACGCGAATCCTGTTCGTCCCGGTCTCCGGCGGCGCCGGCAGCGGCGAGGTGCAGCGCTGCCGCCTGCTGGCCGACGCGCTGGTCGCGGCCCGGCCCGGCATCGACGCGCATTTCCTGCTGGCCGACGGCAGCGCGCCCGTGCCCTGGCCGACCACCGGACTCAGCGCCTCCCCCACGCGGGCCGTGGCCGAGGTGGTCGAAGCGATCGGTGCGCTGCGCCCGGACGTTGTGGTCTTCGATGGCAACACCCGGGTGGCCGCGCTCGATGCCGCGCGTGCCGTCGGTGCGCGCGTGGTGCTGGTCAGCTCACGGCCCAGCGCCGCGGACCGTGGCTTCCGGTGGCGCCGCATGGCGCGTCTGGATGCGCACTGGCTGGTCGGCGCCGAGCTGCTGTCGCGCCGTCATTGGCGCGAGCGGCTGGGACGCTGGCGCCATCCCGGGGTCGAGGTGCGCCGGTTCGCGACGCTGTTCGCGCCGCCGGCCGACCGGTCGCCGGTGCTGGCGCGCCTGGGGCTGTCGGCGCCGTACGTGGTGGCCTGCCACGGCGGCGGGCAACACCGGCTGGGCGGCCGCGCGGCGGCCGAGGTGTTCGCGGAGGCCGCCGCGGCCAGCGCCCGCGGGGGCATGACGACGCTTGCCGTCGCCACGGCCGCCCCCGCGCCCGCGCTGTCGGTCGCGGCGCTGCCCAATGCCGAACTGATGGCGGTGCTGGCCGGCGCCGAGGCCGCATTGCTCGCGGGCGGCAGCCTGCTGGTGCAGGCCCTGGCCCTGGGAACCCCCGTCCTCGCCCTGCCGATGCAGGAGGAACAGGCGGCGCGGGTGCGCTGGCTGGCCGATGCCGGCGCGGTCCAGGCCTGTGCCGACGCGGATCCGTTGGCCTTGGGCGCGTCACTGGTCGCGCTGGCGGCCGATCCGGCTCACCGCCAGCGCCTGCGCGAGGCCTCGCGGGCGCTGGGCCTGGAGAATGGCCTGCCCGATGCCGTCGCAGCGCTGCAGGCCCTGCTCGAACGCTGAGCTCAGTCGCCGGTCTCGTCGTCGCCGCCCCGCCACGTGCCGGGGTCCAGCTCGGGCGGCGTGCATCCCGGCACCACCGCCGAGGCGTCGATCAGGGACCAGCCCCGGCGGTTGGCGGTCCCGACCTCGACCGCCCGGGACGCATCGATGCAGGGCCCCATGACCGCATCGAGGATCAGCACCCTGCGCGAAGGATCGGCCTGCATCCATTCGATCGCACCGGTCAGCTGCACGTGCGGCGGCTGGCGGAAACCCCAGTCCATCGCCGGCCGGTCGGCCTGCAGCAGGTTCTGCTCCTTCCACCCGACCAGGCCCAGCTCGGTGCCCGGGCCGATCATGCGACCGGTCTTCTCCATGACTTCGCTGGCCGAGGACGAAGGGTTCATCAGCGGATAGGCCAGCACGCCATACAGCACCCACAGGCCGGCCAGGCCGGCGACCGCGCCGTGCGCGCCGCGCCGGGGACCGAACCACAGCAACGCGGCGGCGAACCACACGCCGATCGCCAGCATCAGCCAGTTGGCCTGCTCGACCGCGGCGGCGGTGAAGCCGCGATCGCTGACCAGCTTGCGCTCGAACGCCGGTTCGCCAGTCCACATCGCGATGCCGATGCCGAGGGCCGCGAGCGCGAGCAGGGCACCGAAGCCGAAGGCCAGGCGCGGCGGCCAGGCCTTGCGCAGCAGGCCCGGCAGCAGGGGTGCCAGGGCCAGGCAGGCCATCGGCAGCGCCGGCATGATGTAGACGTCGCGCTTGCCCTGCGGGATCGAGAAGAACACCACGACCAGCAGCCACCAGGCCAGGGGCAGCAGGTAGCGCGGGTCGCGGCGGCGCAGGCGGCGCCACCAGGCCGGCAGGGCCCAGGGTAGCGCCAGCATCGGCGGCAGCCA
>JAUIJO010000355.1 GCA_030431185.1 Gammaproteobacteria bacterium
GACTTCAAGGACACGGTGATCTTCCTCACCAGCAACCTGGCGACGGACGTGATCACCAAGCTCAGCCAGCGCGAGGAGCGGCCGGATCCCGAGACGCTGGCCGAGAAGATCCGCCCCATCCTGAGCAAGCACTTCAAGCCGGCGCTCCTGGCCCGGATGACGATCGTGCCCTTCTACACGATCGGCGCCGACGTGATGGCCGACATCGTGCGGCTGAAGCTGGGGCACGTGGCCGACCGCCTGGCCGAGAGCCAGAAGATGCGGCTGGACGTGGACGAGGCCGTCGTCACCGCCATCGCCGACCGCTGCACGGTCGTCGAGACCGGCGCGCGCAACATCGACCACATCATCAACGGCAACCTGCTGCCGCGCATCTCGACGGCCATCCTCGAGGAGATGGCCGAGGGCGCGATGCCGGACGTGCTGTGGATCGGGCTCGACGAGGCGGGCGAGTTCGCGTTCCGCTTCGGCGGGGCGCCCGAGGCCCCCGCCGCCGACGAGCCCGAGCCGGCGCCCAAGAAGAAGCGGGCCCCGCGCAAGAAGAAGGCGGCGACCGCCGACGCCCCCGCCTGATCAGTCGAGGTTGCGGCACAGGCGGCCGAGCATGTCCGTCGCCGTGCCGCGCAGGCACAGGTCGTAGGCGTCGGACACCGGCGTCTCGTCCGGGTTGATCTCGATCATCGTGGCGCCCACGCGCCGGGCCAGCAGCGGCAGCTGGGCGGCCGGGTACACCACCGCCGACGTGCCGATCGACACCAGCAGATCGCAGCGCTCGATGGCGTCGACGGACGCCTGGATGACGTCCGCGCGCAGGGCGTCGCCGAACCACACGATGTCGGGCCGCCACCAGCGGCCGTCCGGCCGCCGCCCCTCGAAGGGCACGTCGAAGCTGAGCAGCCGCTCGTCGCCGCAGCGCACGCGCCACAGGCTGCCGTGCAGCTCGTGCACGGCGCGGCTGCCCGCGCGCTGATGCAGGCCGTCGATGTTCTGGGTGACCACCGTGACGTGGGGCAGCGCCTCCTCGCAGCGCGCGATCAGGCCGTGCCCCGCGTTCGGCTCGCAGGCGGCCACCAGCTGTCGGCGGTAGTTGTGGAAGTCCCACACCTTGGCGGGATCGGCGTCGAAGGCGTCCTGGCAGGCGTACGACGCATAGTCGTACTGCTTCCAGATGCCGCCCTGGCCGCGGTAGGTGGGCACGCCGGACTCGGCCGACATGCCCGCCCCGGTGAAGAAGACGACGCGGCGGAAGTCGCGGATGTCGGGCACGGTGTCGGGATCACGCATGCCCGGCACTATCTCACAGCTCGTCGACCTCGAAGGCCATCATGTGATCCTTGCCCTTGGCGATGATGGCCACGAGGCCCGCGCTCTCGGGCAGGATCATGTTGTAGAAGTACCGCGCGGTCTTGATCTTCGACCGGTAGAAGCGGCCCTCCTTGCCGATGCACGCGGCCACCTGGTGCGCCCAGATGTAGGCCAGCGCGGTCAGGCCGAACAGGTTGAGGTAGTTGCTCGCGACAG
>JAUIJO010000153.1 GCA_030431185.1 Gammaproteobacteria bacterium
CACGTTCATGCTTCTGCAGCCGCAGTCCTGGCACCCAGAAGTCTGGACCGACATCACCCGCATGCGCACGCTCAACAGCACCCAGTCGGCGAAGGGCAAGGAACAGCATCTGTGCCCGCTTCAGTTCGACATCGTCGACCGCTGCATCGAGCAGTACTCCATGGAGGGTGAAACGGTGCTCGACCCGTTCGGCGGTCTCATGACCGTCCCGTACTGCGCCATCAAGCTGAAGCGTCGCGGGGTCGGCATCGAACTCAACCCGGCGTACTGGCTGGACGGCTGCGCCTACGCTGCCGCGGCCGAGCGCGAGATGAGCATGCCCGGACTCTTCGACGCGCTGTCGCAGGTGGACCAGGCCGCATGACCGAACTCTTCCCCAAGGCACCCCGCCGCATGAAACAGCCCCGCAAGGATCAGCTCCGCGAAGCGGTGGAAGCCCTGACCGACGAGAACATCCGCCTGCGCCTCTACGTCAACCTGCCCTGGTGGCGCCGCATCTTCACGAGGAAGCCGCAATGACGATCCCCGCTTATCCCCTGCAGTGGCCGTCGGGCTGGAAGCGGACGGAAGCCGCGTGGCGCACGCGCGCGAAGTTCGGCCAGAAGCGCCAGTCCACCTACAACCCGTCATGGAAGGTCCACGGCGAGCTGTCGATCGCGCAGGCGACCGACCGCGTGCGCGACGAGCTGCGCCGCATGGGTATCGCCGACGACGACCTGGTCATCAGCACGAACCTGTCGCTGCGCCTGGACGGCCTGCCTCGAAGTAGCCAGCGCGAGCCCGATGACCCGGGCGTGGCGGTTTACTGGCAGGACCCGTTCCACGCGGACCACCCGCCGCGCTGCATGGCGATCGACCGATACGACCGCGTGGCCGACAACCTTGCAGCCGTGGCCGCCACCTTGGACGCCATGCGTGCAATCGAGCGTCACGGCGGCGCGGAGATCCTGGACCGGGCCTTCACCGGCTTCACCTCGCTGCCGGCGCCCGGCGGCACCTCGCACTGGCGTGACGTGCTCGACCCCCGCGACCCCGAGGGCAGCTACCGCCGGCTGCGTTCCCAGCACCACCCCGACCGCGGCGGCGACGCCGACGAGTTCAACGCCGTCCAGCACGCCTGGGAAGCCTACCAACTGGAGCAACGCGCATGACGATCGACCAACTCAAGGCCGCACACGCCGCTGGCTGCCGCATCCAGATATGGCACCTGGTCCCGGGCGCTACGTCCTCCGCCGATGGCCAGTGGGACGACGCGGACCCGACGACGGCGCCGACGTTCCGGTGCCCGGCGCACCTGTACCGCGTGCACCCCGATGACGCCATCCGCGCCATTGAGGGGCAGGGGGAGGCTGCGCGGGTGCCCCGCAAGTTCGGCATCCCCGCTGACGCTTGGGAGGCTGCGCAGTTTTCGTTTGGCGGCCCCGGAACGGGCGAAGGTGAGTCCTTCATGGACTGCACTGCATGGGTCGGCTACATCGAAGGCGATGACGGAGCCAAAACCTATGGCCTTCACCTTTCCTGCGATGAATGCCCCGAAGAAGGCAGCATTACGCTTGCTGAGTTTGAGCCCCCCGCCCCCCAGCCCGCAGCACGGGGCGATGCGTGCGCCACCTGCAACGATAACGGGATGATCGGCGGGCCGTCTTTCTATGCTCCAGACGAAGGTGGCGTGCCATGCCCGGACTGTAGTGCCACGGACGATGCGCCTGCGGTGGTGGATGAGGCGATGGTGGAGCGGGCGTGTGCGGCCGCAGCAAAGCAGGTAGACAAGCCGTGGCCATTGACCTGTGAAGAGGGTTGCCCGAAGTGCGACAAGCTGCGGGAGCATATGCACGCGATTCTGTCCGCCGCCCTCGCCGCCCAGCCGCAGCCCGACAAGGAGACGAAGTGATGCCCGCAATGGTTGACAGGCAGTGTCAGTGCTGCCGAAAGCCGATCACCGTTCGCGCTGCCGACGTCGCGCGAGGCTGGGGAAGGTTCTGTTCGAAGCGCTGCAAAGCACGCGAAGCGGAACACCAGCAGCGCCAAGAACATTGGGAATATTTGGCACACCAAGAAGCCATGGACGCAGTCGAATTCGGCTGGGACGGCCACAAAAACGCGATATGAAGGAGCCGAAGTGATGAGCGATGAACCGGAGGTGGTGGCGTGAAACTGGTCGCCGTGCCCGTCTGGCTGGCGCGCCACTTCGATCCGGAGTCGTCGCCCTCCCATCTCAACGTCCTGCGCCTGCTGCGCGACGGGAAGCTGCCGGGGCGCAAGGTCGGCGGCACCTGGTACATCGACGAGGCGGCATGGCTCGCCGGCGACGACGACCTCGTGCAGCGCATTCTGGAAGCGGGGTAACCTCCGATGATGGGACGTGCCCGCTCACGGCGCCGCATTGGCTGGCCGCCGAACCTCTACCCGAACCGCGACGGGTTCAAGTACCGGAACCCGGTGACGAAGCGGGAGACGTGGCTGGGCCGCGACAAGGTCCGGGCATTCGCCGCCGCGAAGAAGGCGAACGCCCTGCTCACCGCCCCCGACGACCTGGTCGCTCGCGTGGTTGGCGCTGGGAAGGTCGTGACCGACGCGATCGAGGTCTTCCGCCGGGACGACGTGCCTGGCCGGCGCTGGGCGCCGAAGACCGCCGCCGAGTACGAGATCACCATCAAGCGGATCGAGCGCGGCCTCGGCGACCGCGACCTCGAGTCCCTGGGCGTGAAGGACTGCGCGGAGTTCATCCGCGGCGAGACCGAGTCGACACGGAGCCGCCAGGTCATCCGCCTGGTGCTTGGCTGGATCCTCGCCTGCGCCGTCGAGGAGGGCTGGATCGACTCCAACCCGGCCATGCAGACGCGCAAGTTCGGGCACCAGCGCAAGCGCGAGCGCCTGACCGCGGCCGACTTCGCCGCCATCAGCCAGCATGCGCCGCAGTGGCTGCAGGTCGCCATGGACCTGTCGTTGCTGACCCTGCTGCGTCGCGAGGACGTCGTGTCGCTGCGCTTCGCGGACGTGCGCGACGGCATGCTCCACGTGGTGCCGGCGAAGACGGAAGGATCCACGCGGGTCCGCCTGCGCATCGCGCTGAGCGAGGAAGCACTGGGCGTGCTGACCCAGGCGCGCGACGACGTCGTGTCGCCCTTCATCGTCCACCGGCTGCCGGAGAAGGCCCGGCCGATGGACTTGCGCGCGAAGGGGCGCGAGCACGCGACGCAGGTGCTGCCCGAGCAGCTCTCGCGCGCGTTCGCCAAGGCGCGGGACGCCGCCGGCGTGGGCGGGGACAACCCGCCGACCTTCCACGAGATCCGAAGCCTGGGCGGCGCGCTGCTGCAGGAAGCCGGCTGGTCAGTCGCGAAGGTGCAGGCGCTGATGGGACACGCGAGCGCGTCCATGACGGAGCACTACCTCGAGGGCCACGAACCGCCGTGGCAGGACGTGTCGACGGGGATCAAGCTGCCGGGAGGCTGAACATGGGGCGACATAGGACGATCCACCAGGGCCTCCCGCTGCGCATGACGAGGGATGCGCGAGGCGGGACCCTACGCTACAAGCGGCCGGACACCGGCGCCCAGGTCTACCTCGGCGGCATGCCAGAGACGCTGGCGCTCAAGGTGGGCGAGACGCTGAACGCGGCCTTCGGGCCCAGGCCCCCGCGCGGCATGCGCCATCTCTACCGGGACCACTTCATCGGCTGGGGGTGGGAAGGCGCTCCCCGGGATGTGATCGAGGTCATCGCGGTGCGGTTCGCCGACGTCTTGCCCATGCTCCGCCGCGTGGCGGCACAAGAGCAGATCCGGCATTCCTGGGCGTTTTCACCGCCGGAAGCGGGCTCCATGCGCAAGGGGCTTGGCTTGCTGGCAGGGAAGAACCTCCGCAACGAGGCCCACCGGGGGTGGATCAGGACGCTCTACCTGTCCACGAGGAAAAACGCCAAGGCGCGCGGGATCGGCTTCGAACTGAGCGAGGATGACCTGCTCGAGCTGGTGTCGATGAGCGGAGGCCGGTGCGCGGTCACGAACATCGCCTTGTCGAACGACCGCGGCGTGCTCGCGCCGGGTCGGCGGATGCGTAGGCCATGGGCGCCGAGCGTCGACCGCGTGGACTCGGCTCAGGGGTACACGCGGGCCAACTGCCGCATCGTCTGCTGTGCAGCCAACTACGCCATGAGCCAGTGGGGGGAGGATGTGCTTCTCGAGATGGCGAAGGCCATCGCCAGGCGGCGGATCAACCGGATCAAGGCCGCCGGATAGGGTGGGCTTAGGGTGGCGATAGGGTGAAGCACCCTTTACACCCAAAAACTCACGCCTACAGGCATTGAAGATTGGTCGGGGTGGCCGGATTCGAACCGACGACCACCTGTCCCCCAGACAGGTGCGCTACCAGGCTGCGCTACACCCCGAATGCTGCTTCGGCCGCCGACGCTTGGGTCGAGCGGGCGGCAAGTATAACCAGTGTCGGGACGTCCGGCCATGCCCCGGGCGCTCCCTTCGATGTTTTTTTGCGGGTCCCGGCGGCGGGACCGCGCTCAGCGGCGCAGCAGCTGGAGGATTTCCTCCAGTTCCATCCGCACCTGCTTGATGATCTGGCCGCTCAGGGCGGACTCTTCCTTCGCCGAGTCGCCTTCCAGGCGCAGCCGGGCGCCGCCGATGGTGTAGCCCTGCTCGTACAGCAGCGCGCGGATCTGGCGCACCATCAGCACCTCGTGGCGCTGGTAGTAGCGGCGGTTGCCGCGGCGCTTGACGGGGTTGAGGCTCGGGAACTCGGTTTCCCAGTAACGCAGCACGTGCGGCTTGACGTCGCACAGCTCGCTGACCTCACCGATGGTGAAGTAGCGCTTCGCCGGGATCGGCGGTAGCTCGCGATTACTGCCCGGATCCAGCATAGGCCTCCACACGCTCCTTGAGCTTCTGGCCCGGACGGAAGGTCACCACCGTACGCGCCGAAATCGGAATTTCCTCGCCGGTCTTGGGGTTGCGCCCGGGCCGCTGGTTCTTGCGGCGCAGGTCGAAATTCCCGAAACCGGACAGCTTCACCTGGCGTCCCTGCTCCAGCGCCTCGCGGAGGGCGTCGAAGAATGCATCGACGAACTCCTTCGCTTCCCGCTTGTTGAGGCCGACCTCGTCGAAGAGTCGTTCGGCCATTTCCGCCTTGGTCAATGCCATTTCTGTCCCCTGCCTCTTCCTCAGCCGCGGATCACCGCGCCGTGCTCGCGCTGGAGCGAAGCCGTCACTCCGGCCACGATTCCGTCGACGTCACGGTCTGTGAGAGTGCGGGATTCATCCTGCAGAATCAAGCCCATAGCGAGACTCTTGAATCCTGATTCCACCCCCTTGCCCTGGTAGCGATCGAACAGCACCAGATCCCGCAGTACCGGGCCTGCCGCGGCTTCGACGCAGGCGGACACGGCCGACCAGGCCACGTTTTCGTCCACGACGAACGCGAGATCCCGGCGGACGGACGGGTACTTGGAGATGCGCCCGGCCCGGGGCACCGCCCGTTCAGACAGCGGCGCGAGGTCCAGCTCGAAGGCCACGACCCCGACGTCCAGCTCCAGGGCCTCGCGCAGGCGCGGGTGCAGTTCGCCCAGCCAGCCGATCCCGACACCGTCGCGCAGCACGTCGGCGCTTCGCCCGGGATGGGCCCATGCGGGTTGCGAGGGGACGACGTCGAGCCGCGCCCCGGACAGGGCGGCGAGGCTCTCGAGGTCGCCCTTGAGGTCATGGAAGCCCACCGGGCGCTCTGGCCGGGCCCACTGCTCGCCTTCCGCCGCCCCACAGACCGCGGCGGCGATGCGGAGGGTCTCCCGGGCGCCGCCGGCCGGATCGGCGGCGAACACGTTGCCGATCTCGAACAGGCGCACCCGGGATTGCTGGCGTGCGGCGTTGCGACCCAGGGCCGCGACCAGTCCCGGCAGCAGCGCGGTACGCATCACCCCGAGTTCGCCGCTCAGGGGATTGGCCAGCGGCACCGCGTCGGCCTCCATCGACCAGGCCTGCAGCAGGTCGGCGTCGACGAAGGCGTAGTTGATGGCTTCCAGCGTATCGCGCGAGACCATGTGGCGACGCAGCGTGGGCAGCTCCACCCGGCCCTCGCC
Source organism: Gammaproteobacteria bacterium (assembly GCA_030431185.1). GTDB lineage: Bacteria > Pseudomonadota > Gammaproteobacteria > Xanthomonadales > Xanthomonadaceae > Marilutibacter. Next base: position 6,080 of record JAUIJO010000153.1, read on the forward strand.
CGGCACGGCCAGGCGCGACGCGCCCGCCGGCAAAGTCGTCGGCACCGTGTCGTAGCCATGGATGCGCGCGACCTCTTCGATCAGGTCTTCCTCGATCGCGATGTCGAAGCGGCGGCTGGGCGCGACCACGCGCCAGCCGGGTTCGACCGTCTCCACCGACAGGCCCAGCGCGCGCAGGATGCGCTCGACCTCCTCGTCGGGCACCCGCACGCCGAGCACGCGGGCCAGGCGCTCGCGGCGCAGGAGGACGGCTTCCGGACGGGCGATGTCGTCCTCGCGCGCGGCCTCGACGACCGGGCCCGGCGTGCCGCCGGCGATGTCGAGGATCAGCCGGGTCGCGTACTCCACGGCGATCCGCGGCAGCTCGGGGTCGACGCCGCGCTCGAAGCGATGGCCGGCATCGGTGTGCAGGCCCAGGCGCCGGCTGCGGCCGATGATGGCCGAGGGGACCCAGTGGGCGGCTTCCAGGAACACGTTGCGGGTGGCATCCGTCACCCGGGTGTCGTGGCCGCCCATGATGCCGCCCAGCGCCACGGCGCGGGCGCCCTCGCCGTCCTGGCTGTCGGCGACGACGAGGAAGTCGTCGTCCAGCGCCACCGTGCGCCCGTCGAGCAGCTTGAGGGCTTCGCCCTCGTTCGCCGTGCGGATGATTACCGGCTCGACCAGGCGGTCCCGGTCGAAGGCGTGCATCGGCTGGCCCAGTTCCAGCATCACGTACTGGGTGACATCGACGAGGAAACTCACCGGCCGTACGCCGCTGCGGCGCAGGCGCTCGGCCATCCACAGCGGCGTGGCCACGGTGGCGTCCACGCCGTCGATCGCGCGTCCGACGAAGCGCGGCACCTTCTCGCCGGCCTCCAGGCGAACGACGGGGGCGACCGTGCCGGTCGCCAGCACGGGCGTGGCGTCGAGGGCTTCGACCTGGCCGCCAAGCGCGGCCGCCACGTCGTAGGCGATCCCGCGGACGCTGAAGCAGTCGGCGCGATTGGGCGTGAGCTTGATCTCGATGCTGGCGTCGGGCAGGCCCAGGCAGTCGGCGATCGGCTGGCCCACGCGCGCGTCGGCCGGCAACTCGAGCAGGCCGGAGGCGTCGACGTCGGTGCCCAGCTCCTTCGCCGAGCAGAGCATGCCCATCGATTCCACGCCACGCAGCTTGGCCGGTTTGATCTTCATGCCGCCCGGCAGCACCGCGCCGACTTTCGCCAGCGGCGCCTTCAGGCCGACCCGCGCGTTGGGCGCGCCACAGACGATCTGCACGAGGCCCTCGCCGGTCTCGACCTGGCAGACCTGCAGCCGGTCGGCCTCGGGATGCTTTTCCGCGCTGACGATGCAGGCCACGACCACCCCATCCAGCGACGCGCCCATCGACACCACGTCCTCGACCTCCAGGCCGATCGCGGTCAGGGTGGCCACCAACTGCTCGTGACTGGCGGTGGTCGGAACGTGCTGGCGCAGCCAGTTTTCACTGAATTTCATGGGCAAGCCGGGAATGGGGAATCGGGAATGGGGAATCGGTAAGCGGGCGCGGGAATCGTTGCCATTCCCGCTTCGCCGCTCCCGACTCTCTGCATCAAGCGAACTGCCTCAGGAAGCGGACGTCGTTCTCGAAGAAGGCACGCAGGTCGTCGACGCCGTAGCGCAGCATCGCGAGCCGCTCCACGCCCATGCCGAAGGCGTAGCCGGTGTACTTCTCCGGGTCGATGCCGACATTGCGCAGCACGTTCGGGTGCACCATGCCGCAGCCGAGCACTTCAAGCCAGCGGGTCGAGCCGTCCGCCTGCTGCCAGGCGATGTCGACCTCGGCCGAGGGTTCGGTGAAAGGGAAATAGCTGGGGCGGAAGCGCATCTCGAAGTCGCGCTCGAAGAACGCGCGGACGAACTCGGTCAGCGTGCCCTTGAGGTCGGCGAAGCTCGCGTGCTCGTCGACCAGCAGG
>JAUIJO010000154.1 GCA_030431185.1 Gammaproteobacteria bacterium
CGCGTCCCGACGAGGCCTATCCGTCGATGATGGCGATGCTGCCCACCGGCGTGCTGGGCGTGGTGTTCGCGGCGCTGATCGCGGCCATCGTCTCCTCGCTCGCGTCGATGAGCAATTCGGTGTCGACGATCTTCACCCTCGACTTCTACGATCGCCACCGCAAGCACGACGAACGCCACCTGGTCCGCACCGGCCGCATCGTCGCCGCGTCGGCGATGGTCATCGCGGTGCTGGCGGCCAAGCCGCTGCTGGGCAGCTTCGACCAGGCCTTCCAGTACATCCAGGAATACACCGGCTTCTTCACCCCGGGCATCGTGGTGATCTTCCTGCTCGGCGTGTTCTGGAAGCGCGCCAACGAGGCCGGCGCGCTGGCGGCGGCCATCGGCTCGTTCCTGCTGTCGATCGTGTTGAAGCTGGCTTGGCCCGAGCTGCCCTTCATCGACCGCGTGGGCCTGGTGTTCCTGCTGGCCATGGCGCTGGCGATGGGCGTGTCGCTGGCGACCCGCACGCCGGCGGGCAAGGACGTGATCCGCACCGACGACGTCAGCTACCGCACCGAGCCGGGCTTCAACGTCGCCGCCCTCGGCGTCGTCGCCATCCTGACCGCGCTCTACGCCGTGTTCTGGTGATCGACGGCATGCGCCCCGGACCGGGTCCGGGGCGCATGGATCTGCTTCGGGGGGCGGCCAGGCCGCTCAGGCGTGGGGCGCGGGGCCCGTCGACTGGCGGAGCTGCAGCGCGTAGGGCAGTTGCACCAGCGTGCCCGATGCCGGGTCCTTGATCGCCTTGAGCAGCTGCGCGGTGGCTTCGTGGGCCATTTCGCGGGTCGGCTGGTGGATGGTGGTGAGCGCGGGGAACACCTGGCGCGAGATCGGCGTGTCGTCGAAGCCGCATACCGAGATGTCGCCGGGGATCGACAGGCCACGCTCATGCAACACGCTCATCACCCCGGCGGCCATGTCGTCGTTGCCGGCGAAGATGGCGGTGGGCCGCTGCGGGAGCGCGAGGAGCGCGTGGGCCGCGGCGACGCCGGATTCGAACGAGAACTCGCCGTCGATCACCAGCGCCGGGTCGTAGCGCAGTCCCGCCCGCCGCAGTCCGCTCTTGTAGCCGGACAGGCGCCAGTCGCTGGCGCCGTGGCGCGGGTGGCCCTTGATGTGGGCGATGCGCGCATGCCCCAGGCCGACGAGGTGCTGGACCATCTCCTGCGCGGCGTCGTGCTCCTGCAGGGTGACGCCAATGCCACCGCGGCGGTTGTTGGGCGAGATGCAGGAGTAGGGCACCTGCAGTTCGTCCAGCCGGTCCAGCAGGTCCGGCAGGTCGGTCAGCGGCGGGGTCAGGATCAGGCCGTCGAGCTTGGAGAACGACACCAGCGACTCGACGTTGGGAATCAGGTCCGGGTCGGTACAGTCGAGCGGCTGCACCATCATGCCGTAGTGGTGCGCCTGGCAGGTCTCGACCACGCCCTCGAGCGCTTCCATCACGTAGCTGGCCGACGGGTTGTCGTAGAGCATGGCCACCAGGTAGGAGCGGCGGCCGGCCAGGCGACGGGCGGAGGGGTCGGGGCGATAATTGAGGGCCTTGGCGGCGGCCTGCACGCGCTCGCGCGTGGCTGCGCGTACCGTGGGCTCGTTGTTGAGCACGCGGGACACGGTCTTCATCGAGACCCCGGCGGCCTCGGCTACGTCCTCAATGCGCACACGCATGCTCTCTCCCCCCGCGACCATCCACATCGCGCCATGCAAGGCTCGACAGCGCTGTCAACCCTCTGAATCTAAAGGGATCCCGCCTGAACATCAAGCCGCACTGCGGCATGCGCGATGGCGGCCTCATGCCGGCCCCGCCGGGCAGTACTGGCGGATGTACTCCATGTGCGGGGGCAGGCTGTCCACCGTGCCGCGCACCGAGCGCTGTATGTCATCGAAGAAGCGCGCCAGGTCGGCGTCGCTCATGACCTCGGCGGCCGGGTGGTACTGCCGAGGCATGATCCCCTGGCCCATCATCACCTGGATCCAGGAATTCTCCGCGAACAGTTCCATCGGCGCGTGGAAGACGTTGCCGGTTTCGCGGAACAGGGCGATGCGGTCGCCCAGCGAGGCGGGCACGTCCATGTCGGCCAGCATCCGCCAGTAGGGCGTGTCGCGGCGGTCGGTGACGTGGTAGTGGAGGATCACGAAATCGCGGACATGCTGCAGCTCGTCGTCGAGCTGCGCGTTGTAGGCCGCCACGTGCCGCGGATCGATCACGTCGGGGAAGCTTTGCAGCAGGCGCACGATGCCCCGCTGGATCATGTGGATGGTGGTCGATTCCAGCGGCTCGACGAAACCGGCCGCCAGGCCGAGCGCCACGCAGTTGCGATGCCAGCACTTGAGCCGCTTGCCGGGCCGGAACCGGATCTGCAGCGGCTCGCGAAGCGCTTCGCCCTCCACGGAACCCAGCAGGGCCTCGCGTGCGTCGTCGTCGGACATGTGGCGACTGGAGTAGACGATGCCGTTGCCGACGCGGTGCTGCAGGGGGATCCGCCACTGCCAGCCCGCCTCGCCCGCGATCGATCGGGTGTAGGGAACCGCGTCGCCGACGCTGGCGGTCGGCATCGCGAAGGCCCGGTCGTTGGGCAGCCAGTGCGACCAGTCCTCGAAGCCGACATTGAGCGCCTGGCCGATCAGCATCGCCCGGAAGCCGGTGCAGTCGATGAACAGGTCGCCCTCGATCCGGCTGCCGTCGGCCATCGCCAGCGCGGTGATGTAGCCCGACGCGTCGTCGGTCTCCACCGCGGCGATGCGGCCTTCCACGCGGCGCGCGCCCAACGCTTCGCTGAAGCCGCGCAGGTAGCGGGCGTAGAGGCCGGCATCGAGGTGGTAGGCGTAGTTGATCCCGTTGCGCGGCAGGTGGGCGAAGCGGCCTTCCAGCGCCGCCAGCAACTCGACGCAGTAGTCGTCGTATGGACCCGCCACGCCTTCGCGCCGGCCGCGCAACCAGAAATGGACGAAGTTCGCCATCCAGTGGTCCTTGCCGGTCGTCCCGAAGGAGTGGAAGTACTTGTGCCCCGCCTCGCGCCAGTTCTCGAAGGAGATGCCCAGCTTGACCGTCGCCTGGGTGGCGGCCATGAACTCCTGCTCGTTGATCTGCAGCAGGCGATGGAAGGTCATCAGGGTCGGGATGGTCGCCTCGCCCACGCCGATCGTGCCGATCTCCTCGGACTCGACCAGGGTGATGTCGACGACCTTGCCGAGGGCGCGCGCCAGGGCCGCGGCCGCCATCCAGCCGGCGGTGCCGCCACCGGCGATGACCACGCGGCGGATCCGTCGCTGCCTGATGTCGTTGGCGTCGTCGATCACGGGATGTTCCTCAACGGTTGAGTCGCTGCAGCAGGCGCGCGCGAAGCTCCCGGGCGCGGGTCTCGTCCAGGGTGTCGAGCACGCGTCGTGCCGGTCCGGGGATGTGGCCGGCGGTGGCGTCGTCGGCCTCGAACACGTAGTGGTTGAATGCCTGTTGCCAGGTCGCGCGCTGCGCCGGCGGCAGGTCGCGCACCGTCATCAAGGCGAGCATCAGCGCGTTCATCGGCGTATCCATCCACGCCGGCGTCTGCCGCCACCAGTAATTGACGAGTACGTTGAAAGGCTCCAGCGCCTCCATGTGGTGCCACCACATGCTGGGGATGAACACCGCGTCGCCGGGTGCGAGCTCGGCGGTCCGGGCATGCCGCAAGGCTTCCCGGAAGCGCGGGAAGCGATCGAAGTCGGGCGAATGGAAGTCCACCAGGCTGATCGCCTGCCCGGCCGGGGTGAAGTCCAGGGGGCCGATGTACAGGTTGGGCAGCTGGTCGGGTGGGAACAGCGTCACCCGGCGCCGGCCGGCGACCACGCAGGCCAGGTTGTCGGGCACGTCCTGGTGGGCGGCGATGCGCGTGCGGTTGCCGATCCAGATGCTCGCCAGGGGCTCCCGCGGCGCGAGTGCGAGGTCGTTCTCCGCGCGGAAGCCCGGCAGCCAGGTATCGATCGTGGTCGACCCGACGTAGATCGCCGGGGGTGCGTCGTCGTCGACATACTTCAGCAAGGTGTTCAGGACCACCTTGAGCGGCACCTGCTCCTGCCGGAAATTGAAGCCGCTCAGGTCATCGTTGTAGAAGAAGCGCCCGCGGATCGCGGGCGGTCCGACCGTGGCGACGACAGGGGGCGCACGGGGCGCCTCGAACCCGCCCAGGTACGCCATGCCCTCGCTGGTCGAACGCCGTGCCGCCTGCACGGCGGGCCACCCCGCCGCCAGCCCACGCAGCACCAGCGGCCGGTCGGCCGAGCGCAGCACGTCGTCCAGGCCGTCGGGCCCGGCGACGAGGGCTTCGTCGATGGGCTCAGCGTCCGTCATCGGCCGGCTGGATGCGTTCGATCATCACGCGCAGTTGCGCCAGCGAGGCCAGCACCATGTAGAGCGGCTCCAGGTGCCCCGCCTGATGCAGGGCCTGGATGGCCTCGGCCCCGAGCTCGCGCAGGCGGTCTTCCTGCACCGTGTAGAAGCCGACCATCCGGTGCTGGGCCCCGTCCTCGAGCTGCACGTCGAGCACGAAGGACTCCAGCAGGCCGTGCTGCAGCAGCGCGTCGACGAACGCCGGCGTGGCCTCCAGGCCATCGTGCAGGGTGCGCAGGACCGACGTCATGCGTTCGAGATACTCGCTGCTGCCGCCGTGCTCGCGGAACAGGGCTTCGCCCGCGGTGCCGACGCGGGGGTGGTCGAGGTCGATGTGGACCGCCAGCTCCTGCCCGGACTTGCCGATCAGGAACGGCTGGCGCTCCACGGCGAGCGGCAGGTAGGTGGCGTCCCAGCGCTCGCCCCGCAGGAACAGGTTCTGCCCCTGCCGGAACCCGAACAGGGCGACGGGCTGGAAGCGTCCCTGGCCATCCTTGTGGAAGACGATGGGATAGTGCGCCTGCACGTTGCGGAACTCGGCCGGGAACGTGGGCGCGAACATCATGTCGTCGCCGAGCGCCTGGCCCCGGCGGGTGTCGACGCGGAGGTCGCGGTGGTCGATGTTGTTGAGGGCGGTGTGGCGGGTCATGGAAATCCTGTCGCGGGGCTAGAGGCGAGGCATGCCGTGGCGGGTGGCGTGCGCGATCATCTCCCGGTGGGAGGGCAGGGCGGCGATCATGCGGCGCGAGAGTTCGGCGGCTTCCCGGAAGTATCCGTTGGCCTTCGCGGCCGCGTCCACCCGTCGCGACGGGCCGCCTCCGGTCCGCGCCTCGGGCCTGAACCCCATGCCGTAGAGCACGTACTGATAACTGGCCGACGGGAATATCTCGTCGACGCGGGGCAGGTCGTAGCGCGACGGCGGCTGGTGGCGCCACAGCTCCAGCATCGCCCGCAGGCGGTCGGGAATCGTCTCCGGCCGCCGGTGGTCCCGCCAGAAGTCGCTGTCCTCGCGCGCGGAGAGCACGTAGTGCAGCTTGAGGAAGTCGACCACCCGCTCCCAGCGGTAGGTGAAACTGTCGTTGAAGCGCGAGGCGACGGTGTCCATCGTGGCGCGCGTGGCGGGCATCTGTTCGCTGAGCATGGTCGCGGCCAGTTCCACCAGCACCAGCGACGAGGCTTCCAGCGGCTCGACGAAGCCGCTCGACAGTCCGATCGCGACGCAGTTGCGGTGCCAGGACCGCTCGCGGTAGCCGGGACGGATGCCGATCCGTCGCATCGCCGCGCCGTCGGGCTCCGCCCCGCCCGTCGCCACGACATGGCGGCGGAGGACGTCCGCTGCCTCGTCGTCGCTGGTGTGGGCGCTGGAATAGACGTATCCCAGGCCGCGCCGCGACGGGAGTCCGATGTCCCAGGTCCAGCCGCATCGCTGCGCGGTGGACAGGGTCTGGCAGGCGAGCGGCCCTTCGGGGTCGGCGTGGGGGACCTGGACCGCGATGGCCCGGTCGGTGAACAGCACGTGCCCCTGGCTGGCATGGGCGATGCCGTAGTGTTCGCCCAGCAGCAGGGCGCGCATTCCCGTGCAGTCGATGAACAGGTCGCCCGCGACGATGTCGTGGTCGCGGGTGCGCAGGCCGCTGATGTCGCCATTGTCGCCGGACTCGATGGCGGTGACGTGGTCGCTGACGTGGCGCACGCCCAGCATGTCGACGCAGTGCCGGCGCAGGAAGCCGCCGAGCTTGCCGGCGTCGAGGTGGTAGGCATAGTTGGCCACCGCCGCGAACTCCGGCGTGGCGAACTGCTTGGGCGCGCGACCGGCCTCGCACAGGTGCGGCTGGAAGCTGACGAGTTCGCCGAAGGGCACGCCGGGGTGCTGCAGCCAGCCGCCCACCAGGTCGGCGTCGAGGTAGCCCTGGGGCAGCACGAAGGGATGGTGGTAATGGTCGTGGGCGCCGCCATCGCGCCAGCCGATGAACTTCGAGCCCTGCTTGAAGCTGGCGTCGCACTCGCGGATGAACGCGCTCTCGGACACTCCGATGCGCCGGAGCGTGTCGCGCATCGTCGGCCAGGTGCCTTCGCCGACACCGACGGTGGCGACATCCGGCGACTCGACGAGGGTGATGCGCAGGCTGCGCCCGTGGTCGGCGGCCAGGATGCCGGCGACCAGCCAGCCGGCGGATCCGCCGCCCAGGATGACGACATCGCGGATCGCTTCAGACAAGGACGGGTACTCCAGGGACGGGCCAGGCCGACAGCATAGGCCCTGCGGCAAGGGGCTGCCGCTCGCGGGCAGCCCCCCGTGCCGCACGACCCGGGGCCGTGCGGCGATGCCTGCCATCGTCAGAACGAGTAGCGGAAGCCGAACATGTAGCGCGGTCCGGTCTGCGTGGCATACCGCAGCTGGTTGGTGTGGCGTGCGAACACGCGCTGGGTCTCGTCGGTCAGGTTGATGCCTTCGGCGAACAGCATCCAGTGGTCGTCGACCTTGTAGCTGACGTTCATGTCCAGCTGGCCATAGGCCTCGGTGTAGTTCGGGTTGGGACCCTGGCCACCGATGCCGTTGAGGAACTCGTCGCGCCAGTTGTAGGCCGCGCGGACCTGCCAGTCGTATTTGTCGAAGAACGCCACCAGGTTCGCCGAGTCGCTCAGGCCGACCATCGGGTACTGGTCGCCCAGACTCATGTTGTCGAAGGTCAGGCCGGAATCGACGATGGTGTAGTTCGCCCCCAGGCCGAAGCCGCTTTCGCCGAACATGTGCTGGATGTTGAGCTCCCAGCCATCGAGGTGGTCCGAGCGCTGGTTCGCCGGCTGGGTGATGTCGAATGTCGCGATCGGGTCGCCCGGCTGGCCGACGATGCTGCCGGTCAACTGGCCCGCCGCGTTGGTGCCCGTGACGGTGACGCCGGGGTCGTTGGCGTGGTTGGTGAAGATGTAGTCGCGGATGCAGACGGCGTCGGATGCGGAGCAGCCGGCGTTGATCGCGTTGTTCCAGTAGGTGCCGCCGACCGGCGTGTGCAGGTTGAACGGCGTGCCTTCCACGATCGTCTGGCTGATGAAGTTCGTGATGTTCTTGCGGAAGTAGCCGACCGACAGGTAGCTCGCCTCGCCGTAGTACCACTCGAACGACAGGTCGAAGTTGTCCGACTCGAGCGGCGACAGCGCCGGGTTGCCCTGCGAGCCGTCACCGCCGTCGACGCGGACGATGTTGGCCAGGCGCTGGCCGCCCTGGATGTCCTGCCAGCCCGGCCGGCCGATGGTCTGGCTGTAGCTGCCGCGCAGGATCATGCTGTCGGTGAGTTCGAGGGCCAGGTCGAGCGCGGGCAGCCAGTAGTCGTACTCGCCCTTGAGGGTGGTGAAGTCCTGGTCGGCCGCGTAGGTCACGTACAACTCGTTCGCCGCGTCCCAGGAGATGCCGGTGCCGATGCGGACCAGCGCCGAGGAGGTGACTTCGGTCTCCTCGTAGCGGACGCCGGCGGCGACGTGCAGCGGCATCGACCAGTCGAAGGTCTTGTTCCACTGCAGGTAGGCGCTCTGGGACTTTTCCTGCGTGCGGAGGTCGTCGGTGAACTCGGTC
>JAUIJO010000155.1 GCA_030431185.1 Gammaproteobacteria bacterium
CCGGCGGTAGTCCTCGATGTCGAAGCGGCGTTCGCGCAGCTTCCGGATCATCGGCGTGCGCCATGCACGCGAGCGGTAGTCCTGCCAGATCGTGGCGAGCTCGCCCAGCAGGTGCCGCAGCGCCGCCGGGGCGTCGGCGGGATCGTGCGGGGGGGCGATCGTGTCCGGTGCCGGTCGTGGCGTGGCGGCCGGGGCGCTGCGTTCGACGGGCACCTCGTCGGCGGCCTCCACTTCGAGCATCACGAAGGCGACGGTGAAGCGGCCCGATTCCGGGATGAAACACAGGATGCGCTCGCCCGGCTCCAGCGCGTGGGTGCGGCGGAACTCGTCCAGCATGACGAAGATCGATGCCGCGCCGGTGTTCCCGCGCTCGGTGAGGTTGCTGTACCAGCGCTCGCGCGGGATGGCCAGGCCGGCCTTGGCCATCAGCTCCTCGACCACCGGTGCGAAGCGTTCGGAGGAGTAGTGGCACAGGAAGTGGTCGACGGAATCGGGCTGGATCCAGCCGGCGTGGCACAGCGCGGCGTACTCGTGGATGCCGACGTCGAACAGGTGCGGCAGCAGGCGGATGTCCTGGCGCAGGAACAGGGCGCCGTCGGCTTCGGCGTCGCGCCAGGCGGCGTAGTCCAGGTGAGAGCGCCCGCGATCGGGGGTGAGCCCCAGTTGCATGCAGACCGGATAGTCCCCGGCGAAGGAGCGCTGGTGGATGAAGCGCAGGCGCAGGCGCTCGCCGTCGTGGCGCGGCGCGGTCGAGCCCAGCTGCAGCGCGCCGGCGCCATCGGACAGCATCCAGCGCAGGAAGTGGGCGTCGAAATCGGCATCGTAGTCGCGGCCGGCGTAGCGGGATCGCTTGAACAGGCGGGACGGCATTTCCGCGGCAGCGACGATCGCGCGGTCGTGCGCGCCCAGTTCAACGGCGGAGGCCGCGCTCTCCCAGGCCGCCACGCCGGAGGCACAGATGCCGTGGCTGCTGTGCACCTGCATCGGTGGCGCCGCCAGCTCGCCGTGGACCATGCTGGCGAAACCGGGCATCAGCGCGTCGCCGCCGGAGGTGCCGCAGGCCAGCAGGCCGATGTCCGGCAGGCGGCTGCCGGCGTCGTCCAGGCAATCGTGGATGGCCCGCGACGCCATCGCCGCGCAGGAGTGCACGGTGCGGCCCTCCGTGTCGATGGCGTAGTGCCGCGACTGGATGCCGTTCTCGGCAAGGATGCGACGCTTGATGCGCCCCGAAATACGGTTGAGCGGCGCGATGTAGGCATCCATGGCCGTGTTGTCGACGGCGGCGCCGGGCAGGAAGCGTCCGGTGCCCTGGAGCCAGGTGCGATGGAAAACGGTGGGCATCAACAATCCTCGTGGGGGAGGGACGCCGTCGCCGGGCCAGGGCGCAGCGAGCGTGAACGATAGCGTGGCAGGAGCGGCGCCACCAGGAAGACCCGTGCCACGTACGCGGGGAAGGAAGGCTCGAGCAGGCGCGGATCGATGCGCGCCCGGTACTGGCGGTGCAGCGCAGGCAATTGCGACCAGTGCGCTCGGGAGTGGGCGTGGTGGGCGGTGTGCAGGCCGATGTTGAACAGCAGTGGATTCAGCACGCCCTCGAAGTTGCGCGCCCGCGCGAGTGGGTCGCGGTCGTCGGCATGCGCATGCTGCAGGTAGTTGGCGGCCAGCAGCCAGTGCAGCCCGAACAGCTGCGGGACGATCACCAGCAGCAGGGCCTTGCCCGGGTCGAGAAGGAGCAGGACGGTCCAGCTGCCGATCCAGGCGAGGTACTGCAGTGCGTACCAGCGCCACGCGCCCGGATGGCGGGTGCGCATGCGGCGCAGCCACGCCAGCACCAGGGGATAGACCACCGCCGCCGCCTGCAGCGGATGCAGCAACCAGCCGGTCAGGTGGTTGTGGTCGCCGAAGCGCCAAGTCCGGGCGACGTCGCGCGGGCCGTGGTTATGGCGGTGGTGGTTGAGCCGGTGCGCGGGATGCATCGCGCAGGTCGGGTGGCCCTGCAGCAGGGTGATCGTGAGGTCCGTCGCGCGATTCAGGCCGCGTCGCGTCCACATCGGCAGATGCGCGTGGTTGTGGTGCACGACCGTGATGCCCACCGCCAGGAACAGGCTGGCGGCGAAGGGCAGCGGATGGAAGCCATGGTGCCACTGCCAGCCCATCGACAGCGCCTGCATCGCGAGGTAGGCGAGGCTGCGCAGGTCGTGCCGGTCGCGCAACGGCCCGATCGGTCGCAGGCTCATGGGCGGCGCTCCGCCAGGTCGCCCGCGCGCCGGCGCGCGATCACGGCGTCCGCCGCGTCGAGCGGCAGCACGCTGCCGAACATCCGGTCGAACACTTCGAGCAGGAAGCCATAGTTGCCGTGGTAGCACGCATGGTGGAGGTGGTGGCGCCGGCTGGCGCCTCGCCATCCAGCCGCTGGCGCCACCGCGCTGGCCTCGTAGTTCGCGTGGCCCAGGTTGTTGAGCACGATGCTCAGTACCGGCAACGCCATCAGCGCGGCGAAACTGAAGTCGTGGACCAGCATCGGCAGCAGCGGCACACTGCCGAGCATCGCGGCCTCGACCGGGTGGAAGGCGTAGGTCGACCAGGGCGTCGCCACGTGCGATCGGTGGTGCATCGCGTGGAAGCGGCGCAGGGGGCGAGTGTGCAGCAGTCGGTGGCAGACGTAGAAGTGCAGCTCGTTCCAGAAGAACAGCAGCACGATCTCCAGCGCCACCTGCCACCCACCGGGTGCCACGGCGAGTCCGGCCCAGCCCAGGCGCAGCAGGCCCCAGGGCACGACGAGTCCAAGGCCGAAGACCAGGATCGAGCTGGCGGACGCGCGCAGTTCGCGCTGCAGCTGCGCGCGCGCCACCGGCCGGGGGTCGAGGCGGCGGCCATAGCCGAGATGGCGCATCGCGGCCGCGAGCAGGACGGAGAGTCCGCCGGTCCCGAGGTACAGCAGGCTGAACCAGGCGACGCCCACGGCCATCACGACCCAGGCGTCCTGTGCGACGAACCATGTCCCCATTGCCTGCTCCTGCCCTCCGTGGATGCCGGACTGCACCGGCCTGTCCGCCCCCGCAGGTGCAGGGGCGACGCCGATTCACATGCGTGGATTCAACGCGAAGCGCTCTGCAGGGGCGGCGTGCCCAGGTCGGGCCAGCGCGCCAGCACCGCGGCGCGGATGCCCGCGGCGTCCAGGCCCGACTCGGCCAGCAGTTCCTCGCGGCTGGCGTGGTGCTGGAAGGCGTCGGGCAGGCCAAGGTGGACGATCGGCATGTTCATGCCCTCGGCCGCCAGCAGCTCGGCGACGCCGGAGCCGGCGCCACCGGCGACCACGTTGTCCTCGATGGTGACGAAGCCCTGGTGGTCGCGCGCCAGCTCCAGCACCAGTTCGCGGTCGAGCGGCTTGACGAAGCGCATGTTGACCAGGGTCAGGCCGAGCGACGCGGCGACGTCCGCCGCCGCGGGCACCACCGCGCCGAACGCGAGCAGGGCCACGGGGCCGCCGCGCTGCCGCAGCTCGGCCTTGCCGATCGGCAGGGTGTCGAGGGTCTCGCGCACGGCCACGCCCGGCCCGGTCCCGCGCGGATAGCGGACGGCCGCGGGCCCGGCGTGGTGGTGGCCGGTGGACAGCATCAGCCGGCACTCGTCCTCGTCGGCGGGCGCCATCACCACCATGTTGGGCACGCAGCGCAGGTAGCTCAGGTCGAGGTTGCCGGCATGGGTCGCGCCGTCGGGGCCGACCACGCCGCCGCGGTCGATCGCGAACAGCACGTCGAGCTCCTGGATGGCGACGTCATGCACCAGCTGGTCGTAGCCGCGCTGCAGGAAGGTGGAGTAGATCGCGCAGACGGGCTTGGCGCCCTCGCAGGCCATGCCGGCGGCCAGGGTGACCGCATGCTGCTCGGCGATGGCGACGTCGAAATAGCGCTGCGGGTGCGCCTTGCTGAAGCGCACCAGGCCCGAACCCTCGCGCATCGCCGGGGTGATGCCCATGAGCCGGGGGTCGGCGTCCGCCATGTCGCACAGCCAGTCGCTGAACACGTCGGTGTAGGTGGGCTTCTTCGCGCCGGCCTTCTTCACCATGCCCTGCGCGGGATCGAAGGGCCCGACCGCGTGGTAGCCGATCTGGTCGCCCTCGGCGAGTTCGTAGCCCTTGCCCTTGGTGGTGATGATGTGCAGCAGCTGCGGGCCCTTGAGGGTCTTGAGCGTCTTCATCGCCGCCAGCAGCGAAGGCACGTCGTTGCCGTCGATCGGGCCGGTGTAATGGAAGCCCAGTTCCTCGAAGAAGGTGGAGGGGACGAACATGCCCTTCCAGTGCTCCTCCCAGCGCCGGACGAAGCGCGCCGGGGCGCCATGTTTGTCGCCCAGCAGCTTCTTGCCGCCTTCGCGCAGCGCATTGAGCGCGCGACTCCCGGTGAGGCGGCCCAGCATGCGGGTCACGCCGCCGACGTTCTCCGAGATCGACATCTGGTTGTCGTTGAGCACCACCAGCAGGTTGGGTTCGGGCGTGCTGCCGTCGTCGCCCATGCCGCCCGCGTGGGCGAGCGCCTCGAAGGCCATGCCCGCGGTCATCGCGCCGTCGCCGATGACGGCCACCACCTTGCGGTCGTCGCCCTGGCGCTGCAGCGCGATCGCCATGCCCAGCGCCGCCGAGATGCTCGTCGAACTGTGGCCGACGCCGAAGGTGTCGTACTCGCTTTCCTCGCGCTTGGGGAACGGCGCGACGCCGTCCTTCTGCTTGACCGTGTGGATGGCGTCGCGGCGGCCGGTGAGGATCTTGTGCGGGTAGGTCTGGTGGCCGACGTCCCAGACCAGGCGGTCGACCGGGGTCTCGTACAGCCAGTGCAGGGCCACGGTCAGTTCGATCACGCCGAGTCCGGCGCCGAAGTGCCCGCCGACGCGCGCGACCTGTTCGATCAGGTAGGCGCGCAGCTCGTCGGCGATCGCGGGCAGTTCCTCTTCCGGGAACTGGCGCAGGTCGGCGGGGACCTGGATGCGGGACAGGCGCGGGTAGCGTTGCGGATCGATCATTGCGACGACGGCTTCCTCGCTGCGGCATGCAGCGCGTCCGTCATTGTCCTGCGGTCAAACGGGAGGGGCAAGCGCGGGCATGAACGCACCCCCGGCCGGCCCCTGTCCGGTGTTCCTCGGATCCCGCGATCAGCGACCGCGCAGGCGGCCGAAGAGGCCCGACTTGGCCTGCTCCGCGTCGGGCTCGGGCTCGCGGTATTCCTCGGCGAAGCCGGTCGCCAGGTTGGCATTGATGAAGTCGGCCACGTCGGCTTCCGGCACGCCGCTCGCGCCGGCGATCTCGGCCAGGGTCGCCGGTCCCTTCATCATCACGGTCGAGATGCGGAAATGCTTCGGGTACTCGCGCTCGGTCTGCGGCCACTTCACCATGTGGAAGCGACTGTCGATGCCGTATCCGCCGACGACGCGGCCCTGTCCGGCGAGCAGGCCGCCGAGCCACGCCAGGCGCGTCAGGGGCTGGGCCTCGCCAGCGCCTTCGATCGCGCTGCGCCAGGCGGCATCGTCGAGCGGCTGGAAGTCACTGGCCGAGACCGGCCCTTCGAAGAGCGGTGCCAGCGGCTTGAGGGCGGTGCCGGCATGGTACTGGCCGGCGGGCGCATCGATCAGCACGGACTGGCCGCCGCGCTCGAGCTTGACGCGACCCTGGACGCGATTGTCGACCAGCCAGACGGCGAGGCTGCCCGCGGTGGACGTGGCGGGCTCGGGTGCGACGTCGCGCCTGGCAGGCGCTGCGGCCGGAGCTGCGGCCGGCGCGGCCGCGACCACGGGCGTCGCCGCGACCGGCGCGGCGGCCGGGGGCGGAGCGGCGCGTTCGGCGACGGGTGCGGCCGGCGCGGGCGTCGGTGCCGGCTTCGGCAGGTCCGCGGCGGGCGCGGGTGCCGACGCCTCCGCGGCCGGCGCTGCCGCCAGCGTAACGCCGGCGGCCTCGGCCAGCGCGGTCAGCAGGTTCGACACGCTGTGGACGTCGAACGGGCGCTCCAGGCGGAAGTCGGTCTGCGTGCGCGACGCGGTGGTCAGGCCCACCACCTGCTTGCCGGTCGCATGCAGGCGCAGCCAGCTCATCGGACCGTACATGCTGTCCATGTCGACGACCACGTAGTCGGCCTGGCTCTCGGGGAGCAGCGTCCAGGCACCGCCAATGCGCGTGTTGGCGGCATTGATCGCATCGGTCAGTCCGGCTTCTGTGGCCGGATCCATTCCGGTCAAACCAAGGGTCAAGGGCATACAAGGTCCATGTTGCGCGCTGCATGCGCTGATGTGTGGGGCGAGTTTTGCCAAGCTGGGCCGTAACGTCAATGATCGGCCCCCGAATATGCGGCGTTCCGGCAAAACCGTGCGACGGAATCGACGTGGGCGGCCCGCATGTGACGCTGAGGGGCATCACTGCGACGTTTCCCGTCAGGGGAGGCGATGGCGGCGCGACAGGCGTCCTGGCGGCCATGTTGCTGCGCCGCATGAACTTGCGCGGGGTTTCAGGCGTTCATCCGGCTGTCGCGTGGCAGCTGCGTCCGCAGGAAGGCCATCTGGTCGGCGAGGATGTTGCGGTTGGACAGGATCAGGTGTTCGATCCAGCTCGGCCGGTAAGGTACCGCCAGCAGGGGCATGTTGGCCTGGTGCGGCGTGCGGTTGCCCTTGCGCGAATTGCAGTTGAAGCACGCCGAGACCACGTTCTCCCAGATGTCGCGGCCGCCCTTGGACACGGGCTGCACGTGGTCGCGGGTAAGCCTGGGTCGCGATTGCTTCTGTCCGCAGTACAGGCACAGGTGGCTGTCGCGCGCGAACAGGGCGCTGTTGGTCAGGGCGGGGGTGGGATCGAGGGCGCTGGCGCGTGCGTGGCCGCGCGCGGCGATGATCGGCGGCAGGTCGAGCAGGCTCTGTTCACCGGTGATGCGGTTGATGCCGCCATGCACGCGCAGGCACGGATCGCCCAGCGTCCATGCCACCGCATCGCGGGCGTACAGGCAGGCGGCGTCCTGCCAGCTCATCCAGTCGAGCACGCGACCGCAAGCGTCCAGCGACAGCAGCCGGACCGAGTTCAGGCGTTCGAGGGGATGGCGGGAGACCGCGTGCAGGTCGACCCGCGACGCCAAGGCGTCCAGGTCGCTTCGAAGCGTGGCTTCGGGCGTCCCGGCGTGGACCAAGCGTAGTGGCGCTCTATCGGTCTCCATCGGGTCATCAGCTTATACGCCTTTGTTGACGTTTTGTGTAGATACCGCCCGCCGGGGCAGGTCGGCGCTGCGGGTGCCCCTTGCTCGGCTGCCCGACGTTCCTTTCCGGAACTAGAGCGGCTTCCCCATCTTCAACAGGTCCACGTCGAACCCGTGCGCGAGGTACAGGCGTCGCGCCCGTTCGTTGCCCGGGAACACCGACAGCGTGAGGCGTTCGCACCGGTGGGCACGGGCGAAGGTCTCGGCATGCGCCAGCAGGGTGCGCGCCAGCCCCCGGCCCTCGAAACGGGGATCGACCGCGAGGTCGGAGACATGGCAGGTCGCCGCGCCGCCGAAGAAGTCCCGGTCCAGTTGCAGGTGCACGAAACCGACGGGATCGCCGTCCACCTCCACCACGAAGAAACGGGAATGCGCCGGGCGTTCCTCCAGGTGCCGGGCCAGGTCGGCGCGCACGCCGGCGCCCACGGTCTCGCGACTGCGGCCACGGGG
>JAUIJO010000156.1 GCA_030431185.1 Gammaproteobacteria bacterium
CCAGGGCCTTGCCCAGGCGGATGCCAAGCTCCTTGCAGACGGCGTCGGCGAGGGGACGGTTGGCGTTGCCGCTGAACACCAGCAGGTTGCGGTCGGTTTGCACGATCGGACTCCGGCGATGCGGTGTTCGTGGAAGTGGGCCTGCCGGACGGCGCGGGGCGTCGACACGGCAACGGGACTGCGGGTGGAACCTTGGAACTGCTCGACTCCGGCGTCCTGGCCGGGGCCGCGACAGCGAACCGAACTGGCAGGGGCGGTAGGATTCGAACCTACGAATGCCAGGATCAAAACCTGGTGCCTTGGGCCTCTTGGCGACGCCCCTGTGGTGTTCAGCCCGTTGTCGCGCCGGAATCCATGCGGGCATTCCGGTGTGATGCGTGGGTTTCGAGCGCGTCCAGCAGCGCCGACCGCGCCGCGCCGCCCGCCGTCCAGGCCTTGAGGCCGGGGGGCAGCGTCGCCAGCGCGCGTCCGGCGAGCTCCATCGACGCGAACTCGACGAAGCAGCCGCTGCCCGACCCGGTCAGACGCGGCCGACCCAATCCGGACAACGCGGAAAACGCCGCATCGACGGCGCTCTCCCGCGCGCGCAGGACCGGCTCGAACACGTTGCCGAGCGGAACGCCCGAAACGAAGTCGGATATTGTCGCGGGCGCGGCATCGCGCGTCAATTCCGGCGCCCGGTAGAGCACGGCGGTCGGGGCATGCACGCCCGGGTCGGCCAGGACGTAGGCGGCGGGCGGCAGGTCGATGGGGGTCAGGCGCTCTCCGACGCCTTCCGCCCAGGCATTGCGCCCCGCCACGAAGACGGGCACGTCGGCGCCGAGGGCGAGGCCCGACGCCGCGAGACGGTCGAGGCCCATGCCGGCGCCCCACATGGCATCGAGTGCCACCAGCACGGTCGCGGCATCGGTGGAACCGCCGCCGAAGCCGCCACCGGCCGGTATGTTCTTTTCGATGCAGATGTCCGCACCTTGGGTGATTTTTGCCGATGATTGCAGCAATCTGGCGGCCCGAACGGTGAGATCCCCGTCCTCTTCGACCCCGGGCACCGAGGCGCCGTGACGGACGACCCGGCCATCGTCGCGCCGGCGCAGGCGGATGACGTCGCCCCAGTCCAGCATCCGGAACACCGTCTGCAGCAGGTGGTAGCCATCCTCGCGGCGCCCGACGATATGCAGGAACAGGTTCAGCTTGGCCGGGGCGGGCCAGGCAACCCAGCCTTCGGCATCGGGTCGAAGGTCGAAAACTGAACCATTGAACACCGTGACCGGCCGGCTTGGCATCTCAGCCTCCATCGGCCCCGACCGCGGGAATACCCTCCCAGTCATCGACCATGAGCTTGACCCGGGCCTCGCGGTCGCCACCCCCGTGCCGCGCGTCGATGCGACGGGGCAGTTCCAGCGGGGCGCCGGCATCGCCGGACGGCCATTCGTAGCGGATCTCCCAGCCATCCTGCTGCAGGAACGCCAGCCGGCCGTCGGCCCCGTATTCCACGCGCGCGGCGCCGCCGGCCGCGGCGCGCAGTCCCCGCGCCCAGTCGGCCAGGGCCGCCATCGGGAGATACCAGCCGGTGGCGTCCAGCAGCAGGGCGGTGGCGTCGGGCCCCGTTCGCGGCCCGCCTTCCAGGCCTTCCAGGCGGGCACCGTCCCCACCGTCGCTGAGGCGCCAACCCTGGCGCGAGATCGGTGCGCTGAGTTCGGCCGTGTACCCCCCGGCGCTCTGCCGCCAGTCGAGTCGCCCGCTGCCGCCGTCGCGACCGATGGACACCGCGACGCGCCCACGCATGGACCAGTCGGCGATGGGCCGCAGCGCGGCTTCGCGCGCCTGCTGTCGGGCCTCCGCCCGGGCCTCCAGCTCCGGCGGGAGCGGGCGGGGCGCGGGCGCGGTGGTGCAGGCCGCCAGCAGCGCGAGCAGCGCCGGTACCAGGACGCGGCGGCCCCTCATGCCGGGGAAACCTCTTCGCCTTCCTGCTCGCCTGGCGGCGGCGCTTCCGAGGGCGCTTCGACCGGCAAGCCCAGTTTTTCCAGCGCGCGGCGCAGGGAGCGGTTCTCCGGATCGATCGATCGCGACTGTTCGAATACCTTGCGCGCCTCGTCGCGCTTGCCCTCGACCCACAGCACCTCGGCGAGATGGGCGGCGATCTCGGCGTCTTCCTGCAGTGCCAGTGCGCGGCGCAGTTCGACGATCGCCTCCTGGTTCCGTCCCAGCCGGTAGAGCACCCAGCCGTAGCTGTCGATGATCGCGGCGTTGTCCGGCTGCGCGGTGCGGGCGCGGTTGATCAGCTCGAGCGCCTCCTGGTAGCGGGTGGTGCGGTCGGCCAGGGTATATCCGAGGGCGTTCAGGGCGGCCACGCTGTCGGGCTCGATGACGAGGATCTTGCGGAAGTCGGCCTCGGCGCGCGGGATGTCGTCGCGGCGTTCCCAGGCCAGCGCGCGGGCGTAGAGGATTTCCGGGGCGTCCGGGAACGTCGCCAGGCCGCGGGCGAAGGCGTCCATCTCGGCGGCATCGTCCCCGTCCTCCTGGTGAAGCACCGCTTCCAGCAGGTAGGCGTCCTGGCGGGCCGGATCGGGCGCCGCGGCGTCCGTCTGGATGGCATTGAGGCCGGCGTAGGCCTCGTCGCCCCGTTCCAGCTCGTGCAGTACGTTGGCGCTGCGCAGCCGCGCCTGCCAGCGCAACAGGCCGCCGGGCACGCCGCCGTACCAGTCGAGCGCCGCCTCGTGGCGTTCCAGGAACTCGGCGATCTGGCCCAGCAGCAGCCGGCGGGCCGGATCGGGCGCGGCGGCGTCCTGGCGGAGCTCGTCGTAGAGGGCGGTCAAGGCAGGCTTGTCTTCGTCGCGGGCCAGCAGCGACGCACGCGTGGCATAGGTCTGGTCGTCCTGGGGCCCCCGGGCGAGCGTCTGCTCGGCCAGGTCGAGGTCGCCAAGCCGGTCGTACTCGTGGGCGATGCTCTGGCGCAGCATCGGATCGCGCGCGGCCTTGGGGTCGATTCCGGCCAGCACCTCGCGCGCTTCGTCGGCCTGGCCGGCCTCGCGCAGCTGGCTCGCGCGCAACAGGGCCACCCTCGGCTCGCCCGGAAAATGCGTGATGACGCGGTCGACGATCACCTCCACCAGTCCCGGCGAGTCCAGCCTCAACGCCAGTCCGCCGAAGGCCATCCAGGCTTCCAGCTGCAGCGGGATCCGGTCGCGCTTGACCAGGTACTCGAGCACGCGCGCCGACTGCGCCGGGTCATGGCTGCCGGTGGCGAGGACGCCGAAGGCCTGCCGCCAACCGCCCGGCGCGGGCATCGCCAGCAGGTCCGACAACTGCCGACGCGCCTTGCGTTCCTGACCCTGGCGGAGCGACAGCGAGGCCTCGGCGGCGAGCAGGTCCAGGCCTCCGGCCCCCAGCTCGCGCCAGAGGGCCAGCGCCCGCGCGGTGCGCGCGTCGTCCTGGGTGAGCAGGCTGATGCGCGTCGCGCGCTCGGCCAGCATCGGGTCGCGCGCTTCGCCGGCCGCGTCCAGGTACGCGTCGGCCGCCTCGTCCAGGCGCCCGGCCTGGAGGGCGAACTCGGCCGCCATCAGCGGCTCGAGTGTCCGCACCGCGGGATCGTTGCTGTCCCCCGGCGCTTCCAGCACGACGGGTGCCTGGGCAGCCCCCGCGACGGGCGCGGCCAGGACGATGGCCAGCAGGACGGCGGTACTGAGGAGACTCGAACGCATCGGGCAGGAATTCCGGTGGCAACGGGTGGAGGGTGTGCACGGGACGGCGCATGACGCCGATCCGGGCCGGGCCCGGTAGAATGTCGGCGTTGTCAGCAGCCAGCAGCTTATCGCAAGCACCTGAACGGGATTGCAGGCCGTCCGTCACCGGAACGCCCGCAATCCTAGCGAGACCCGATACGTGAGTTTGTTCGTCCTCGGCATCAACCACCAGACCGCGCCGGTCTCCCTGCGCGAACGGGTGGCCTTTGCCGGCGACGCGGTGCCCCGGGCACTGGCCACCCTGCGCGGACTGCCGGGCGTGCACGAGGCCGCCCTGCTCTCGACCTGCAACCGCACCGAACTCTACGCGGTCGCCGATGGCGATGGCAGCACCCTGGCCGACTGGCTGGCCACCCACCCCGACGACGCCGGCGACCTGCATGGCTATCTCTACCGGCATGCCGATGCCGACGCGGTACGCCACCTGTTCCGGGTCGCCACGGGACTCGACTCGCTGGTCCTGGGCGAACCGCAGATCCTCGGCCAGGTGAAGGACGCCTGGGCGATCGCGCGCGGCACCGGCAGCCTGGGCACCCAGTTGGACCGCCTGTTCCAGCAGGCGTTCTCCACCGCCAAGCGCGCGCGCACCCACACCCGCATCGGCGCCAACCCCGTGTCGGTGGCGTCGGCGGCCGTGCGCCTGGCCCAGGAGTCATTCGCGCGCCTGGAGGACTCCAGCGTGCTGCTGGTGGGTGCCGGCGAGACCATCGAGCTGGCCGCCCGCCACCTCGCCCAGGGCGGGGCCCGCCGCCTGATGGTGGCCAACCGCACCCTGGCCCACGCGCAGGAACTGGCGACACGCCATGGCGGCGTGGCGCTGCCGCTGTCGGAGATCGACAAGCACCTCAACGAGGCGGACATCGTGCTGTCGGCCACCGCGGCGCAGCAGCCGATCCTGCACAAGGCCCAGGTGGCCGCCGCCCTTGCCCGCCGCAAGCACCGGCCGATGCTGCTGCTCGACCTGGCCGTGCCGCGCGACATCGCCGCCGACGTCAGCGAACTCGCGGACGTCTACCTGTACACGGTCGACGACCTGGAACGCACCATCGAGGACAACCGCCGCGGCCGCCGCGAAGCGGCCAGCGAAGCGGAAGCCATCATCGACCTGCAGGTGACCCGCTTCGTCGAGACGCTGGCCGCGAGCACGCGGACCGAGCCGCTCAAGCGCCTGCGCGCGCACGGCGAAACCACCAAGTCCGAGGTCCTGGCCCGGGCCCGGCAGCAGCTCGCCGCCGGCACCGACCCGGATGCGGTGCTGGGCTACCTCGCCCACACCCTGACCAACCGCCTGCTGCACGCGCCCACGGTGGCCCTGCGCGAGGCCGCGCTGGAAGGCAATGGCGAGCTGGGACGCGCGGTGGAGCGGTTGTTCCCGCAGTCGCCGGCAGCCGGGAACGCGGAACCGGGAATCGAAGAAGCAGGCGCGGCATTGCCCGACGAACCCTAGCGAGGCCTCCAGCCCGCGACGCGCCCGCTTCGTCCACTCCCGATTCCCCTTCCGGATCCACACCGACATGCACCCTTCCCTGCGCCAGAAACTCGAAGCCCTGGTCGAGCGCCGCGAGGAGCTCGAGCGACTGCTCTCCGACCCGGAGGTCATCGGCGACGCCCGGCGCTTCCGCGGCCTGTCGCGCGAGTTCGCCCAGCTCGAACCGGTCGCCACCGCACTGGCCGACGAGGCCCGGGCCAAGGCCGACCTCGCCACCGCCGAGGCCATGCGCGCCGATCCGGAGCTGCGCGAACTCGCGGACGAAGAGATCGCCGCGGCCCATGCGCGCCTCGAACGGCTGGACCGCGAACTGCTCGCGCACCTGGTGCCGAAGGACCCTCGCGACGAGGGCGACCTCTACCTCGAAGTGCGCGCCGGCACCGGCGGCGACGAAGCGGCGATCTTCGCGGGGGACCTGTTCCGCATGTACTCGCGCTACGCCGAACGACAGGGTTGGCGGGTCGAGGTCGAGTCCGCGAGCCCCGGCGAGCACGGCGGTTTCAAGGAAGTCATCGCGCGGGTCGAAGGCCAGGGGGCCTACTCCCGGCTGAAGTTCGAATCCGGCACCCACCGGGTGCAGCGCGTGCCCGAGACCGAATCGCAGGGTCGCATCCATACGTCCGCGGCCACGGTCGCGATCATCCCGGTCGAACCCGAGGGCGAGCCGATCGTGCTCAACCCCGCCGACCTCAAGGTCGACACCTTCCGCGCCAGTGGCGCCGGCGGCCAGCACGTCAACAAGACCGACTCGGCGATCCGCATCACCCACGTTCCGAGCGGCACCGTGGTCGAAAGCCAGACCGAGCGCAGCCAGCATGCCAACCGCGACAAGGCGATGAAGCGCCTGCAGGCGATGCTCGCCGAGGCCCAGGCCTCGCAGGCGGCGGCGGCGCAGGCCGAGACGCGCAAGCTCCAGGTCGGCAGCGGCGACCGCAGCCAGCGCATCCGTACCTACAATTTCCCGCAGGGGCGGATCACCGACCACCGCGTCGACGGGCTGACCCTCTACGACCTGCCCAACATCGTGGAGGGCGAGCTGGATGCCCTGGTCGAGCGCCTGCAGACCGAGCACCAGGCCGATGAGCTGGCGCGCCTGACGGCAGGCAGCTGACGCCCGCTTGGACGGTCCGGCCCGCATCGGCCGGCCAGCGCCGCGGAGCATCGACCGCGAGGCCTTGGCACAATGGCCGTCCATGCATGCCAACAGGGGCCCCATGACGACGACCATCCGCCGCGCCACCCTGGACGACCTCGACCGCGTCGCGCCGCTGTTCGATGCCTACCGGCGGTTCTACGGCCAGCCGGGCGATCTGGCGCGCGCGCGCGACTTCCTGCGCGAGCGCCTGGACAAGCACCAGTCGGTGGTGATCCTGGCCGAGCTCGAGGGCGAGGTCCTGGGCTTCACCCAGCTGTATCCGATGTATTCCTCGGTGCAGACCGCGCCGGTGTTCATCCTCAACGACCTGTACGTGGCCGAACGCGTGCGACGCTGCGGCGTCGGCCGCCTGCTGCTCGACTCGGCCTCGGTCGCGGCGGGCGCGGCCGGCGGCGCCCGCCTGATGCTGGAGACCGCCCGGGACAACGCGCCCGCGCGCGCCCTCTACCGGGCCGCCGGTTGGCGGGAGGACGAATCGCAGTGGTACAGCCTGCCGCTGCAGGCGGCGACGGCCGCGCCAGGCACCGACGGCGACCGGAGCCTTCATTGATCGCGCCCCCACCATGAGCACGCCACTGCCGCCCGGCGATCCCCGACTGCAGGCACGCGCCCGCGTCCGGGGGGAACCCGGCAATGCAATGGCCTGGATCGTGCTGGGGGACGTCGAGCTCGAGGCGGGCGACGCACGCGCCGGCGAAGCCGCCTGCCGACAGGCGCTGGCGCTCGCGCCCGGCCATCCCGAAGCGCTGGCCCGGCTGGGGCGCGCCCAGTCCATGCAGGGCCAGCATCGGGAGGCCGCGGCCAGCCTGCGCGCCGCCGCCGCCAATGCCCCGGGCCATCCCGGCATCCAGGTGTGGCTGGCGCACGTGCTGGAGGATGTCGACGAGGCGGAGGCCGCCGCCGAAGCCTATGCCCGCGCCCACTCGCTGGCCCCCGGCGAACCCCAGCTCGCCGCCTACCTGCTGGCCTGGCGACGGAAGCTCTGCGACTGGCGCGACCTGGAAAGCCTCGCGACGCAGGTGCGCGATGCCGTACGCCAGGGTCGCGCCGCCATCGAACCGTTCGCCTTCCTCAGCGAAGACAGCACGCCCGCCGAACAACTCCAATGCGCGCGGCTGCGTGCCGCCCCGATCGCCCGGCACGTCCATCCCCTGCCCCCCGCGCCGACGCCCCGCGCCCCGGGGCCGCCTCGCATCGGCTTCCTCTCCAATGGCTTCGGCGCGCACCCGACCGGCTTGCTGACGGTCGCGTTGTTCGAGGCGCTCAAGGCCACCCGGCCGGGT
>JAUIJO010000157.1 GCA_030431185.1 Gammaproteobacteria bacterium
TTGTTGAAGGCCGCCGGCTCCCATGAGCCGTAGGTGGGGTTGGGCAACATCCACCAGCGCTCGCCGAACCAGTCGCCGTATTCGTCCATCAAGGCTTCGCGGCCCTCGGCGGTGTTGCTGACCACTTCGGTGAAGTCGCCGAGCTGGTCGCCGAACTGCATCAACACCCGGTACTCGCGGCCGGCCAGCTGTCGGCGGCAGTTCTTCTCGCTGCCGTTCTGCTCGCAGCCCTCGACGAACGTGCCCAGGCCCAGGAACACATGTTCGTTGGCGATCGGCAGGCCGGCCGCGCGCAGGTTGGCCAGCGTCGCGTCCTCCAGGTGCTCGGCCCGGTTGGAGAGATACAGGATGGTGACGCCCCTGGCCGCCGCGGCGCGGGCGAAGTCGACCACGCCCGGCACCGGCCGGGCCTTCTTCTCCGCCACCCAGGCGGCCCAGGTGACTTCGTCGTAGGCCTTGCCGTCGCGCACCAGGCGCGCCTGGTAGGGCGAGTTGTCGAGCACGGTCTCGTCCACGTCCATGATCACCGCGGGCTTGAGGCCGGTGCCCGGATTGGCGCGCTCCCCGGGAACCAGGGCGTCCCAGTTCGCCTCGGCCAGCGCCTCGTCGAGGTGGTCGGCGGCGGCCTTGAAGGTCTGGCGGGCGAGCGCCTGGTACTCGGTCGAGGTCTGTACCCACAGGACCGCATTGAGGTTGTCGTTGGCCGGCACCGCCTCGACCGCTGCGGCGGGCGCGGGCGCCGCCATCGGCGCGGGGGTCGGTTCGGCGCGCTGGCAGGCGGCCAGGGAGAACAGGCCGGTCAATGCCGTCGCGGCCAGGAAACTCGAACGCATGGAAGCTCCACTACTCGTCTCGGACGCCCGAGTGTAACGGTGATGGATCGCCGCTTCGTGTCGCCGGGCCCGCGGCGCCGGCGGCCCGTCCTCAGCCTTCTTCCAGCAGCGCGCGTATCGCCGCCAGCCCGGCCTGCGCGCGCTCCTGCTTGCGGGCCGCATCGGCGACCGGATCGGCGCCGTCGCGCTGGATCTCGGCGGCCGGCAGTTCATCGAAGAAGCGGCTGGGCTGCAGCCGGAACCGGTCGCCCCAGCGTTGCGCTTCGCGGCAGTGCGACAGCCATAGTTGTTCCTTGGCACGGGTGATGCCCACGTAGAGCAGCCGCCGCTCTTCGTCGAGGCTGCCCTCCTCCATCGCGGCCTCGTGCGGCAGGGTGCCGTCGTTCACCCCGACGATGAAGACGTAGCGGAATTCCAGGCCCTTGGCGGCATGCAGCGACATCAGCCGGACCTGGTTGCCGGCGTCGCCCTTGTCGGCGTGCGACAGCAGCGCCAGCTGGGCGGCGAGTTCACCGGGGCCGCTGCCCTTGCCGCCCTCGAACCAGTCGGCCAGCTCCTCCAGGTTCTGCTTCCGGCGCTGGAAGCTGGCCTCGTCCTTGCACTGGGCACGGATCGAGGCAAGCAGCCCGCTTTTCTCGCCCAGCACCCGCACCAGCTCCGCGGGCGGCAGGCGCTGGGCGTCGCCGCGCAGCGAGCGGATGATGCCGACGAAGCCGTCGAGCGCATTGCCGGCGCGCGGCGCGAGCTGCTTGAGCACCCCGACCGACTCGGCGGCGCGCGACATCGGCATGTGCGACTTCTGCGCCAGCTCGGCGAGCTTGGCGAGGGTCGTCGCGCCGACTTCCCGCCGGGGCGCCTGCACCGCGCGCAGGAAGGCCGCGTCGTCGTCGGGGTTGGCCACCAGGCGCAGCCACGACAGCGCGTCCTTGACCTCGCCGCGTTCCAGGAACGCGGTACCGCCGGTCAGGTGGTAGGGCACCCGCAACAGCTGCAAGGCCTTCTCCAGCGCACGGCTCTGGTGGTTGCTGCGGAACAGGACGCAGAAGTCGCTCCAGGGCGCCTGCCTGGCGGTAGCGATGAAATGCAGTTCGGCGGCGACCTTCTCGGCTTCATGGGCGCCGTCCTTGCATTCCCAGATGCGGATGCGCTCGCCGTCGGGGTTCTCGCTCCACAATGTCTTGAGGTGTTCGTGCGGGTTGTGCGCGATCAGGGCGTTGGCCGCGCGCAGCACGCGGTTGGAGCACCGGTAGTTCTGCTCCAGCTTGACGATGCGCAGGGCCGGATAGTCGGTGCCCAGGGTCAACAGGTTGTCGGGATTGGCGCCGCGCCAGGCATAGATCGACTGGTCGTCGTCGCCCACGCAGGTGAACAGGCCCTTCGGGCCGGCGATGGCCTTCAGCAGGCGGTACTGCGCGTCGTTGGTGTCCTGGCATTCGTCGACCAGCAGGTAGCCGATGCGCTCGCGCCAGGCCAGGCGCATGTCCTCGTCGGCCTCGAGCAGCTGCACCGGCAGGCGGATCAGGTCGTCGAAGTCGACCGCGTTGAAGGTCTGCAACCGGGCCTGGTAGCGTGCGTACAAGGCCGCGGCCTCCACTTCGCGCGGGCCGCGCGAGGCGGCCATCGCCTCCTCCGGCGACAGCCCGGCGTTCTTCGCGCGCGAGATCAGGTTGCGTGCATTGTCGAGCACGTCCGGCTTGCTGCCCGGCGGCAGCAGGTCCTTGATCTGGGCGGCGCTGTCGTCGCTGTCGAACACGCTGAAGCCACGCCGCAGGCCGGCCTTGGCATGGTCGATCTGCAGCATCTTCAGGCCGAGCGCGTGGAAGGTGCACACGGTCAGTCCCTCGGCGGCATCGCCGCGGATGCGCTTGGCGACGCGTTCCTTCATCTCCTTCGCCGACTTGTTGGTGAAGGTGATCGCCGCGATCCGCCGGGCCGGCATGCGGCCACTGGCGATCAGGTGGGCGATCTTCTCGACGATCACGCGGGTCTTGCCACTGCCCGCGCCGGCGAGCACGAGCAGGGGGCCGTCGGTGTGCTCGACGGCGGCGCGTTGGGGGGGATTGAGGCCGTGCATGCGGGGACTTCCTGGAGCGATCGACAGTGTAGCCGAGCCGCCGCCGGGTCCATCCGTATGGGCCATCAGTTGGCTCGTATGCCCGCTGGCGGGGAAGTAAGCTGGCAGCCCCCATCGAAGGAACGACACCGTGCCGGCCCGATCCAAGCCCCGTCATCCATCCCGCGCCCGCCTGCGTGCGGGCATCCTCGCCGCCCTGGTCGCGATGGGCGCGAGCGCGCCGCTCGTCCACGCCGAAGATGTCGACCCGACGGCCGACGCGGTCACCCTCGCGGCCGGTTACCTGAACCACCACCCGGACATCAATTTCCGGATGAAGGCGCTGCGCGACTACAACAAGGGCGACTACGAGGACGCCATCCCACGCTTCCAGCGCGCGGCGTTCTACGCCGACAAGCCCTCGCAGGGCATGCTTGGCGAGATGTACTGGGAAGGCAAGGGCGTGGCGGTCGACCGCTCGATGGCCTACGCCTGGATGGACCTCGCCGCCGAGCGCGGCTACGCGGGCTTCCTCAACATGCGCGAGCGCTACTGGGCGCAGATGAGCGAGGCCGAGCGGGCCCGCGCCCTGGACGTCGGCCAGGGCCTCTATGCGAAGTACGGCGATGACGCCGCGCGACCGCGCATCGACGCCAAACTCCGCTTCGGGCGTCGCAGCACCACCGGCAGCCGGACGGGATTCTCGGCCAATCTCACGATCCAGGTGCCGATGCCGGACGGCAGCATGAACACCATCCCCGGCGCCAAGTTCTACGACGAGAAGTACTGGGATCCGAAGGAGTACTTCGCCTGGCAGGATTCGATCTGGGAGGATCCGCCGATCGGTCGCGTGGACGTGGGCGACGTGGAGACGGTCCGCGACGTCCCGGCCGACGCGCCGTCGTCGCGCGTGCCCGAGGTCGCCCCGGACACCAGCGCCGCCGAACCCGAGGTACCCGAGGACGAGTGACGGCGGGCCCGCGCGCCGGGCATGCCATCGGCGGGGAAGCGGCTTACACTGGCGCCATCGATATTGCACCGCAACATGACGTTGCAGGAGACGCCGATGCGCATGGGCCTGGCCGCCAACCGCCTGCACCACGCCAACGAGGATGCCGCGCTGTTCCGCTGGCTGCGTGCCTGCGAGTCGGGCATCCGCGAACTCCAGTTGGGCCTGCACGCGGTCGGGCGGACCCATGATGCGATCATCGCCGCCGGGATGCTGGGCGGCTATCGCCCGCTCCGACGCTATCCCTACGGCCGCGAAGGCGGCCTGATGAAGCTGGTCGCCGAGGTGGTGGGCTTGGACGACGACGAGCGCCTGCTCGACGGCGCGATCTACCTGATCGACCCCGTCGACCCCTCCTCGACCTTCCCCGAAGCGGTGGCGCTGAAGCGGCAGTGCGTGATCCACGGCAAGCCCTTCATCTCCACGGTGGCCTCGGGCCGGGACTGGGTGGAGCAGGAGCGCGTCCTCGCCGGCCTGGCGCCGGATCCCGCCGCCGACCGCTTCTTCGACGCGCGTGGCCAGACGCTGGCACTGATCGCCCACGATGCGATGAAACCGGCGATGCTGGAGTTCGTCGCCACCCATTTCGACCTGCTCTCGCGCTTCGCCCAGCGGGTCGGCACCGGCACCACTGGCCAGCACCTGAACGAACTGGCCTGGAGCCGCGGCTGGCCGTCAGGGAGCCCGTGGGTGAAACGCTATGAAAGCGGCCCACTGGGCGGCGACGCGCAGATCGCCGACCGCGTGCTGGAGAAGCGCTGCCAGCGCGTGGTGTTCTTCGAGGATCCCCACGTCGCCCGCCAGCACGAAGCCGATATCCAACTGCTGGAGCGCGCCGTCACCACCGTGACCGACGACGCGGTCTGCACGACGTCGCCGGCGATGGCCGCGCGCTGGGCCGAGGCCGTGGGGCGACGCCGGGCACTGCGTCCGCTCTGAGTGCCGCGGGTCGCCTTCGCCGTGACGAAGGGCGCCATCGCGCCCTACACTTCCGCGATGGCGAAGCTCTACTTCTACTACTCGGCGATGAACGCCGGGAAGACCACCACCCTGCTGCAATCCGCGCACAACTACCGCGAGCGCGGCATGCGCGTGGCGATCCTGACCCCGCGGCTGGACGATCGCGCGGGCCCCGGGCGCGTCGCGTCGCGGATCGGACTGGCCTCCGAGGCGATCGCCTTCGGCCAGGACGAGGACCTCCAGGCCCGGGTAGAGGCCGACATCGGGGCGAACGGCCCGCTGCACTGCGTGCTGGTCGACGAGGCGCAGTTCCTGGGCCGCTCGCAGGCCTGGCAGCTGACCGAGGTGGTCGATGCGCTGGGCATCCCGGTGCTGTGCTACGGGCTGCGGACCGACTTCCGCGGCGAACTGTTCGAGGGCAGCCAGTACCTGCTGGCATGGGCCGACGAGATCAGTGAGATCAAGACCATCTGCCACAGCGGCAGCAAGGCCACCATGGTGGTGCGCGTGGACGAACAGGGCCGCGCGGTGCGCGAGGGGCCGCAGGTGGAGATCGGCGGCAACGACCGCTACGTGTCGGTCTCGCGCGCTGAATACAAGCGGGTGATGCGCGGCGAGGGGCGGATCGACCCGGCACAGCCCTCGCTGCCACTGTGAGCCGGCCCACCCGGCGGGTTGCGGTACGCGGCATCGCGGTACCGGCACTCCGTTACCCGCCGGTGGCACGAGGCCCGGCGCCTTCGCCTCAGGGGCCGCAGGCCTGACGTATCGTCGCGACGTCCCGTCGCAATGCGCTGCCTTCCCGTTGACGGGCCTCGAGTTCCGTTTCCAGTTGTTCCAGTCCGCCGAGGGCGGCCTCCGTCCGGCCCTGGCGGCAACGCGCTTGCGCCGCCGCGGCCGCCGCCCGCCAGCTGATGTCACGCAACACGCTCGCGTCCGCACCCTCCGCCGGCATCCGGGCGATTTCGTCCAGGCGCGCGATCGCGGCGCCCTCTCCCTCGCGCGCCTGTTCGCGCAGGACCGCCACTTCCCCGGCCAGGGCGTCGGGCGACGCCTCCCCGTGGCGCCGCCTCGCCTCCGACAGTGCCTGCTGCAGGCGCGCCAGGCCGGCCTCGCGTCGGCCCAGGGCGATCTCCACCTCGCCGAGCAGGCGATCGACCTCGCCGGGATCCGCGCCGGGCATCGCTTCGCTGAGCTGCCTGGCCTCCTGCAGCAAGGGCCAGGCCTCGGGGTCGCGACCGGCCTGGTGCAACAGCCGGGCCAATCGCAGCAAGGCATCGACCAGGCGCTCCTGGTCGGCGCGTCCGGCGCGGGCATTGCGCGCGATGCGCAACGCGTCGTGCAGGTGGACCAGGGCCGCCGAGAGGTCGTTGCGCTCCCAGGCGACCTCGCCGAGCAGGCCGTGGCTGCGGATCAGGCCGGGATCGTCCGGACCCAGGCGTCGCAGGCGCTCGCGGTGGATCTCGCGCAACTGCGTGTCGGCGTCGGCGAAACGGCTCTCTTCGAGGTACAGGGCCACCAGTTGCTCCCGCACCCCGAGGGTGGTCTCGTGGGCGGGACCGTGGACCCGTTCGGACAACGGCAGGGTCGAGCGAAGGCTGGCGATCGCCTCGTCGGAACGCCCGAGGCGCCGCTGCACGTCGGCGAGCCGGCGGCCGATGTCGATCTGCAGGCCATGCTGGCCACCCACCCGTTGCTGCAGGCGTTCGCTGGCCTGGCGGTAGCCGGCGAGCGCCGCGCGCAGGTCGCCATCCTCGACCTGGAGGTCGGCCAGGTCGATGAGGTTCTGCACGGTGCCGACTTCGTCGCTGCGCATGTCGCGCCGCACCGCGAGGGCGCGCTCGAACATCTGTCGCGCGCCCTGGCGGGCGCCCTGGGCCTGCCGGCAACGCCCCAGTTCGGAATAGAAGTCGGCCGCCTGCGGCGGCAGCTGCGCCTGTTCGCGGCGGGCATCGGCCAGGGCCGGCTCCATGAGGGCGAGGCAAGTGCCCGGATCGCCGCCTTGCCGGGCCAGTCGGCCGCGCAGGGTCAATGACTCCAGTCGCAGGCTGGCCGGGATGTCCGGTGCCTGCGCGAGGATGGCCGCCTGCTGTTCCAGCAGGGTGCGGGCCTCGGCCTGGTCGCCCAGGCCTATCCGCAGGCGCGCGATGACCCCAAGCAGTTCGGCGCGCGCGCGCGGTTCGCGGGCGAGTTGCAGGTTGCCCCGCTCCACCGCACCGTCGAGCAGGCTGTCGAGGTCCAGCGGCTCGCCCTCGCGGCCGCGTCCGGCGTTCTCGAACAGGCCGATCATGAAGTCCTGCATGGCCTGCGCGCGCGCGGCCTCGGCGACCGCCTCGCGTGCCTGCCAGGCGATCAGGGCCAGCGCGGTGCTCAGCACCAGGGTCACCACCAGGCCGGTGGCCAGCGCCCAGCGGTGCCGGGCCACGTATTTGCGGAAGCGATAGCCCAGGCGCTGCGGCTGGGCCATGACGGGCCGGCCCGCCTCGTAGCGGGCGACGTCCTGCGACAGTGCCTCCACCGAGGGATAGCGCTGCTCCGGCCGCTTGGCCAGCGCGCGCAGGGCGATGTTGTCGAGGTCCCCGGCCAGGAGGCGGCCCTGCCGACGCTGGGCGGCGCGATCATGGCCGGTCGCGGTGTCGCGCGTGACTG
>JAUIJO010000158.1 GCA_030431185.1 Gammaproteobacteria bacterium
ATACAACACAAAGGTTTCACAAACGTAGCATTAACGTCTTTGTTATATGAGAATGGGTTATCATAGACGGTGTTTAGATAAATGAAGCGTGACCGATTGATGCTACTATTGGCAATAGCTCACAAATGATAGATTGGGGAGAGATTATGGCGAATAACCTCAAACATCTGGTTGGGATGCAATTGGGTGTGTATACCTTGGAGGCGATGCTCTCTCAAGAAGGGAATCTCGTCGCTACGTTTAAAGCGCGTCAACCGTCATTAAAACGTGATGTCGCTATTCAAATTCTTAACCCTGAATTACAAGAATTTGTGCCGATATTCACCGAGGGCTTTATCCGCGCATCTGAGATCATGGCAGAGCTTGAACACGCTAATATCGCCCCGATTCATGACTTTGGTGTGCATAATAACCTGAGTTATATCGTCACCCGTTTGATGCAGGGTGGGTCGTTGCGCCAACGAGTGAGGAAACATGAGGTCACTCTGCAAGATGCGGTGATGATTGTTAAGCAAATTAGCAGTGCTTTAGATTACGCCCATTCGCAAGGGCATGTGCATGGCGACCCTAGTATGGCGAATATTGTTTTTGACCGTTGGGGGAATGCTTATATCGGTGATTTTCATGTGTCAGTGAGTAGGGATTGGGGATTGGGGATTGGGGATTGGGATTCCTGACGTGATCACGGGCGCGCGTCGGGCCCACCTCGCGTCCCGCCCGGGCCGGTGAACGCCGGCACATGGCCCATGCCATCGTAGGATGGGCTGCGCGGAGCAAAGCCCATCGCGGCTTTCGGGCTATGGCAAATGTCCATGGATTGGGCGGCCTTCGGCTGCTTGGGGGCCGCCTCTGGCGTTGCCCGCCCTGCGGTGCGTGCGCGACCTCTGCGGCATGGGCGCCCTGCGCTTCGCCCACGCTCGGCGTGGCCCGCCCATGAACCTCGCAAGAAAAAGCCCGCCTTGCGGCGGGCTTTTCCGGTCTCGCCAGGGCGGGACGCCGTCAGGCGTCGCCCTTGGCTTCCAGTGCCGGCTTCTCGTCCATCTTGTCGCCCAGCAGGCGGCGCACCACGACGTAGAAGATCGGGATGAACAGCACGCCCAGGAAGGTGGCGAAGATCATGCCGCCGATCACGCCGGTACCGATAGCGTGGCGGGCGTTGGCACCCGCGCCACTGGAGATCGCCAGCGGCACCACGCCCAGGATGAACGCGAACGAGGTCATCAGGATCGGGCGGAAGCGCAGCTTGCACGCCTCGATGATCGCCTCGCGCAGGGTCATGCCCGCCTGGCGTTGCTCGATCGCGAACTCGACGATCAGGATCGCGTTCTTCGCCGCGAGGCCGATCACCGTGATCAGGCCGATCTTGAAGTAGATGTCGTTGGGCAGGCCGCGCAGCATCGTGAAGATGATCGCGCCCAACACGCCCAGCGGCACCACCAGCAGCACCGCCACCGGCACCGACCAGCTTTCGTACAGCGCGGCCAGGCACAGGAACACGACCAGGATCGACAGGGCCATCAGGATCGGCCCCTGGTTGCCGGAGA
The DNA here is from genome assembly GCA_030431185.1 of Gammaproteobacteria bacterium. Classification (GTDB taxonomy): domain Bacteria; phylum Pseudomonadota; class Gammaproteobacteria; order Xanthomonadales; family Xanthomonadaceae; genus Marilutibacter. The sequence continues at coordinate 1,545 of JAUIJO010000158.1, forward strand.
TGATTTCCTGGTAGGACTGGCCGGTCCAGTCGTAGCCGAAGCCCTCGGGCAGGTCGTTGTCGACGATGCTTTCCATTGCGCTCATCGCCTCGCCCGAGCTGTACCCCGGCGCCTGCGAACCGACGATCTCGACCGCCGCGTAACCGTTGTAGCGGTTCAACGAGGGGGACGCCATCTGCCACTTGGCCTGGACCACGTTCGACAACGGCACCATGGCGCCGGTGGTCGAGTCGCTGCCGCTGCCGGCATCGAACCGGGGACTGGGCGTGTAGAAGCGCGACAGCGACTCGGGGCCGGTCCGGAACGGTGCGTCGGCCTGCATGGTCACGCGCTTGACGCGTCCCTGGTCGACGAAGTCGTTGACGTACACCGGGGCCAGCATCAGCTGGATCGCGGTATAGATGTCATTGACCGACAGGCCCATCGCCTGGGCCTGCACGCGGTCGACATCCAGCTTGAGCTGCGGCGCCTCCTCCAGCGTATTCGGACGCACCGCGGTCAGCGCCGCGTCCTGGCCCGCCTTGCCCAGCAGGATGTTGCGCGCCTGGGTCAGCTCCGCCCGGCCCCGGCCGGCGCGGTCCTGCAGGTACATGTCGAAGCCACCGAAGGCACCCAGGCCACTGACCGTGGGCATGTTGATGACGAAGATCTGCGCGTCGCGGATCCCGTACAGGGCGCCGTTGGCGTTCTGGATGAACTCCATCGCGGTGACGTCGCGCTCGTCCCAGGGCTTGAGCCGGATGAAGGCCAGGCCGACGTTCTCGCCCTGGCCGACGAAGCTGAAGCCGGCGACCTGCATCATGCCGTCGAAGCCGTCCTGCTTCTCCAGCGTGGCGCGGACCTGGGTGAACACCTTCTTGGTGCGCTCAACGGTCGCGCCCGGCGGCAGCTGCACCAGCGCGATGGCATAGCCCTGGTCCTCCTCGGGCAGGAAGCTGCCCGGCAGCCGCGTGAACAGGAAACCGCAGAGCACGGCCAGCAACGCGAAGATCATCATCCAGCGCGGCGCATGCTTGATCGCGCCGGTGATGTGGCCCACGTAGGTGCTGCTGACCTTCTCGTAGCCGCGCTCGAACACGCGGAACACCACGTTCTTGTTGTGGTGGTCGGTCGGCTTGATCATCGTCGCGCACAGCGCCGGGGTGAAGCCCAGCGCGAGGAACGCGGAGAAGCCCATCGCCATGGCGATGGTCAGCGCGAACTGCTTGTAGATCTCGCCGGCCGAACCGCCCTGGAACGCCGAGGGGATGAACACCGCCGCCAGGACCACGGTGATCGCCACCACCGCGCCACTGATCTGGCCCATCGCCTTGACCGTCGCGTCCTTGGGCGACAGGCCCTCCTCGCTCATGATGCGCTCGACGTTCTCGATCACCACGATCGCATCGTCGACCACGATGCCGATCGCCAGCACCATGCCGAACAGGCTGAGCTGGTTGATGGTGAAGCCGATGACGTACATGCCCAGGAACGTGCCCAGCAGCGCGATGGGGATGACGAGCGTCGGGATCAGGGTCGCGCGGAAGTTCTGCAGGAAGACCAGCATCACCAGGAACACGAGGACGATGGCCTCGAACAGCGTGTGCACCACTTCCTCGATCGACACCTCCACGAACGTGGAGCTGTCATAGGGCGAGAACCAGGTCACGCCCGGGGGAAAGGTCGCCTCGAGTTCGTCCATGCGCGCCTTGACCGCCTCGGCGACGCCCAGTGCGTTGGCGCCCGGCGACAGCTGGACGGCGAACGCACCCGTCGGCGCTCCGTTCCACTGGGTGTCGAACCCCCACGCCTGGGTGCCGAGCTGGATGCGCGCGACGTCCGCCAGCCTCACGACGGTGCCATCCTCGTTGGCACGCAGGATGATGTTGCCGAATTCTTCCGGGGTGCTGAAACGCCCTTCGGCGGACACCGTCGCGCTGAAGCCCTGGCCTTCCGGCGCAGGTGCCGAACCGATCGAGCCGGCCGCGAACTGCACGTTCTGGCCGCGGACCGCCGCCAATGCCTGGCTGGCCGACATGCCATAGCCGCGCAGCTTGTCGGCGTCCAGCCAGATGTTCATGGCGTACTCGCTGCCGAACTGCTGGGTGGTGCCGACGCCCGGCACGCGCGAGATCTGGTCGATCACACGCGAGCCGATGAGGTCGTTGAGGGCGTTGCGGTCGAAGTTCGGGTTGTCCGAACGCACGGCGACCACCATCAGGAAGCCCGAGTTGGCCTTGGCCACCACGACGCCCTGCTGGACCACCTCCGAGGGCAGGCGCGGGGTGGCCAGGGCCACCTTGTTCTGCACCTGCACCTGGGCGATGTCGGGGTCGGTGCCGGGCTTGAAGGTCACCGTGATCGAGCTGCCGCCCGAGGCGCTGGACGAGGAGCTGAAGTAGTCCAGGTTGTCGATGCCGGTGAGCTGCTGCTCGATGACCTGGGTGACCGCGCCTTCGGCGGTCTCCGCGCTGGCACCCGGGTAGCTGGCCGAAACGGTGACCTGCGGCGGCGCGATGTCGGGGTAGGACTCGATGCCCAGGTTGAGGATCGCGAGCACGCCGCCCAGCGAGATCAGGATCGCGACGACCCAGGCGAAGATCGGATGGTTGATGAAGAATCTTGACATGGCGTCGGTCAGCCCTCGTCGGCCGGCTCGGCGGCATCGGGATCGGCCTCCGCGGCGGGTGGCGCGCCGGCTGCCGCGTCCTGGGCCGCGCCGCCATCGCCCGCTTCAGCAGCGGCGCCGGCCGCGGGGGCCGCGGCCGCCGCGCCATTGCCGTCGGGCGTCCACGGCGTGCCCTTGGCGGGCTTGCCGGGCTGCACGCGCTGCACGCCGGACACGACCACCTGGTCGCCGGCCTCGAGCCCCGAGCCGACCACCCAGTTCGCGCCCTGGGTGCGGTTGGCGACGACGTCCTTGCGCACGACGTTGCCATCGCTGCCGATCACCATCAGGTAGGGACCGCGGTCGTCCCGCTGCAGCGCGGCCTGTGGCACCAGGAAGGCGCCCGGCTGCTGGCCGAGGACCGCCTTCAGGGTCACGTAGGTTCCCGGCAGCAGGCGACGGTCCGGGTTGGGGACGGTGGCACGCAGGGCGACGGCGCCGGTGGCGGGGTCGACCACGGTGCCCGAGAAGTCCAGCTTGCCAGGGTGTTCGTACTCGCTGCCATCGGGGAGCATCACTTCCACCGCGGCGTCGCCCGACTCATGGCCGGCCATCGCACGTCGTGCCTGGTCCAGCTCGGACACGCTCAGCGAGAAGTTCACGTACAGGGGGTCGATCTGGTCGACGGTGGTCAGCAGCGTCGGCGTGCCCTGGCCGACCAGCGCGCCTTCGGTGACCTGCTGCTTGTTGGCGCGGCCGTCGATCGGCGACGTGACCGTGGCGTAGCCCAGGTTGATCCGGGCGTTGTCCAGGCTGGCCTGGGCCTGTTGCACCGCGGCGCCGGCGCTGCGTTCTGCGGCCAGGGCGTTGTCCAGGTCGGACTGGGACACATAGCGTTCCGGTGCCAGACGGCGCGCGCGGTCGGCGTTGGCCTTGGCGTTGGCGTACTCGGCCTTGGCCGCGGCGAGGCTGGCCTGGACTTGGCCCAGCGATGCCTGCAGCTGGTCCGGGTCGATCTTGAACAACACCTGCCCGGCCTTCACGTCGCTGCCTTCCTCATAGACGCGGCGCTGCAACACCCCCGGCACGCGGGCACGCACGTCGGCGCTGCGGTAGGGCGCCAGACGGCCGACCAGGTCTTTCTCGAGCGGCACGTTGCCCGGCTGGACCGTCACCACGCCGACTTCCGGCGGCGGCATTTCCCCCTGGGCCTGCTCGTCTCCACCGCCACAGGCGGACAACACCAGGGCGAGGGCGGCGGCAAGCGCCACGGCGCGGGATTTCATGACCATGCAGGGGCTCCAGTTCCGTTCTCGACGAACGGGGATGTGCGGTTTTGGACGTGGGGGAGACGAATCGGGGGAGGGCCACTCGACGCGCCAGGGCAATTCTGTACTGGCGAGTATAACATTACAGATGCCCTGCCCATCGTCCATAGGTCATGGTCGGACCGATTCGGCACACCTCATGCCACGCACTTTAATGGACCCCGGCGGGGAGGCGCCGTGAACGGTCCTTTCACGCCCCGCGCCGCCTACCGGATGCCGAGCAGGGCGTCCCCCGGCTGGAGATGGCAGGCCAATCGGGCCGGGGATGGATCGGGATCATGGGGCAGGCGGCCCCAGCAGGGCACGGGGAGGCGCTCGCCCAGCATTGCGACGTTGTCGTCGATCCGCTGCATCGCGGGGTCGACCTCGTTGGCGACCCAGCCGACCAGCTCCAGCCCCGATGCCGCGACCGCCGCCGCGGTGAGCCTGGCATGGTTGATGCAGCCCAGGCGCAGTCCGACGACCATCAGCACCGGCAGGCCCAGGGCACGCGCGAGGTCGGCCTGGTCGAGCGTCGCCGACAGCGGTGCCGCCCAGCCGCCCACGCCTTCCACCACCACCCGGTCGGCCTGCCCCGCGAGCCGGCGGTAGGCGTCGACCAGTACGTCGAGCGCGATGTCGACGCCGGCATCGCGCGCCGCCAGTTCCGGCGCCAGCGGCTCGGCCAGTGCATAGGGATTGACCGTCTCGTAGCCGGGGGTGGGCGCGCTGGCCGCCTGCAACAGCAGCGCGTCCTCGTTGCGCAAGCCCTCGGGCGTGGCCAGGCAGCCGCTCGCGACCGGCTTCATGCCGACCGCCGACAGGCCCCGCGAACGCAGCGCGTGCAACAGGCTGGCGCTGGCGATGGACTTGCCGATGCCGGTGTCGGTGCCGGTGACGAAGATGCCGTTGGGATTCATGGGGCCTGGGGCGCTTGTACGCTGGTAGACTCGGGACATGTTCGCCGCAACCCCCCTTACCGGCAACAAGCCGGAGCAGTACGCCCAGTTGGCCGAGCAGGCACGTGGCCTGCTGCATGGCGAACGCGATCGCGTCGCCAATGCCGCCAACCTGTCGGCGCTCATCTACCACTCCCTGCCCGACCTCAACTGGGTGGGTTTCTATTTCTACGACGGCATCGAACTCGTGGTCGGCCCTTTCCAGGGCCTGCCCGCCTGCGTGCGCATCCCGCTCGGCAAGGGCGTGTGCGGCGCCGCGGCGGCCACGCGGCTCACCCAGCGCATCAGCGACGTGGACGCGTTCCCCGGCCACATCGCCTGCGACGCCGCCTCGCGTGCCGAACTCGTGGTGCCGCTGCAGGACGCGGAAGGCCGGCTGGTCGGCGTGCTCGACCTCGACAGCCCCAGCGTGGGCCGCTTCGACGCCGACGACCAGGCCGGGCTGGAAGCGCTCGCCCGCCTCTACCAGGAGTCGCTGGCATGACCCTGCCGAAGCTTCGCAACATTGGTCCCAAGAGCGCCGCCTGGCTGAAGCAGGTGGGCCTGCACAGCCTGGAGGACCTGCAGGCCGCGGGCCCGGTCGAGGCCTACATGCGGATCAAGCGCGCGGGCTTCAAGCCGACGATGAACCTGCTCTACGCCATCGAAGGCGCGCTCTGCGATTGCCATTGGCAGGACGTGCCCGATGCGCGTCGCCAGCAACTGGTCGCCGAGGCCGAGGCCGCCATCGAGCAGTTGCCGCCGCCGCGCTACAAGCCGGCGGCCGCCCCGGTGCGCACCACCGTGCTGACGGCCGACACGGTCGAGCTGCCGCCGGAACCCGGAGACGGTACGGAGCGGTGAGGAGCACGCGCGGGACCGGCACGCGCCGCGATCCCTCCCGTGTCGGATCTACCCCCGCGACCCGCTCGACCCCTCGACCCCTCGAACCCCGCGCCATGGCGTACACTGCGTGCGCTTCGAGGTGACCCGGCCAGGCTTCGCGCCACGGGTTGAAACGGGAAGCCGGTGACCTGCGCCCCGCGCAGCAGTCCGGCACTGCCCCCGCAACGGTA
>JAUIJO010000159.1 GCA_030431185.1 Gammaproteobacteria bacterium
GTTTCTGGGTCGAGGGCGGGGAGATCCGCCATGCCGTCGATGGCATTACCGTCGCCGGCAACCTCAAGTCGATGTTCCAGGCGATCGAAGCGGTGGGCAGCGACGTCGACCCCCGCTCGCACGTGCACACCGGCTCGATCCTGCTGGGAGGCATGACCGTGGCGGGCGAGGGATGATCCGGACGCCGCCGACCATTGCTTCTGGCAGTTGACGCTCGCGGTGGATCAGCCGAAAGTGGGTTCCAACAATCGACAGGGAGCACGACGATGAGCGGTACGCACGATCCGAACGAACCGAACCCCACCCCGCCGCCGCACCACGAGCCCCCGGTCACGCCGCCGCCCGCCTCGCCGCCGCCCCACGACACCCTGGGTGCCGGTCCGGGCGCCGCCGATGCCGGCATCCCGGCCGACCAGCGCCAGTGGGCGATGTTCGCCCACCTGTCCGCGCTCGCCGGTGCGCTGCTGACGTCGGCGATCGGCGGCATCGGCTGCCTCATCGGGCCGCTGATCATCTGGATGGTCAAGAAGGACACCATGGCCTTCGTCGACGACCAGGGCAAGGAGGCGCTCAATTTCAACATCACCGTCGGCATCGCCTTCCTGGCGCTGCTGCTGCTGTCGATCTTCACCCTGGGCATTGGCCTGATCATCGCCGTGCCGTTGTGGATCATCATCGGCCTGGCGTGGCTGGTGTTCACGATCATCGCCGGCATCAAGGCCAACGAAGGCGTGACCTATCGGTATCCGTTCACGCTGCGACTGGTCAAGTAAGCGACGCGTCGCCGTCCAACGCGAAGCCACCGGCCCAGGCCGGTGGCTTTTTTTATGGGGCAACGCCCAGTTCCGGGAGCGGCGGTCGACACCCGCTCCCGCTCGAGCGTGCAGGCGATGCGAGATTTTCCGGCCCGCTCCATGGCTCAATCGACACACGGCGTGCATCCCTGCACGCCGCCCTCCGGGTCTGCGCGCGATGCCGACGCCTCGTTTGCCAGGCGGTCAAAAGCGTGTGCCGAGCCTTTCGCCCGCCGTCCCGGGTCGCAGGATGGGTAGCGCGAAGCAAAACCCATCGTTCGCGGTGCGTGCGGGCGGCGCTGGGTCGGGCCTGCGGCTCGACCCCATCCCAGGGCGCCCCGGACTTGCGGTCCGGGCAAAGAAGCCCGGCGGTCCCGGCGTGGGTAACCACTTAGCAGGATGGCTGGCGCGCTAGCGGTCGCGCTCGATCGCCAGGCGTCCCAGGGCGGCCAGCGGCGCGGCGTCGTCGCCGAACTCCGACAGGGCTTCGTCCATCATCGCGGCCAGGTCCGACAGCAGGCAGCGCGAAGCGACCATGCCGATCAGGGCCGGGAAGGTGGCCTTGGCCTGGGCCTGGTCCTTGCCCGCGGTCTTGCCCAGCGTGGCGCTGTCGCTTTCGATGTCGAGGATGTCGTCGCGGACCTGGAAGGCGAGGCCGAGCGCGTCGGCGAAGCGGTCCAGCGCCACGCGCTGCCCGGCATCGGCCTTCGCGCACAGCGCCCCCATGCGGACGGAGGTGCGGATCAGCGCGCCGGTCTTGAGGGCGTGCAGGCGCTTGAGGCCATCGAGCGAGATGCCGCCGCCGTTGCCGGTGGCATCGAGGTCCAGCGCCTGGCCGCCGCACATGCCGGCGGCGCCGCTGGCTTCGGCGAGCTGGCGCACCAGGTCGATGCGGGTGTCCGCATCCAGCGGGGCGCGTGCCAGCCGCTCGAACGCCAGGGTCTGCAGGGCATCGCCCGCGAGCACGGCGGTCGCTTCGTCGAAGGCGACGTGCACCGTCGGTTGGCCGCGGCGCAGGGCGTCGTCGTCCATGCACGGCAGGTCGTCGTGCACCAGCGAATAGGCGTGTATCAGTTCGACGGCCAGCGCTGCGTCGTCCAGTGACTCCATCCCGGCGCCGAACAGGCGTCCGCTCGCGTAGACGAGCAGTGGGCGCATCCGCTTGCCGCCCTGGAGGGTGGCGTGGCGCATCGCCGCGTGCAGGCGGCGGGGGGATGCGTCGGGGTCGGGCAGGGCACGTGCCAGCGCCGCGTCGATGCGCGCGCGCCAGTCCGGAAAACCGGGGTCAGACATCGCCGTTTCGGGCGGAGTCGGCATCCTGGAAGGGCTGCGCACCCGCCGGGTCCTGCGGGTCGCTCAGCAGGCGGACGCGGAGTTCGGCCTGTTCGAGCGCGGTCTGGCAGGACCGGTACAGGCCCACGCCGCGTTCATAGGCGGCCAGCGAATCCTCCAGGCTCATCTCGCCCTGTTCCATCTTCTCGACGAGGTCTTCCAGGGCATCCAGCGACTTCTCGAAGTCGGCGACCGGCGAGGCTTCAGTGGCGGCTTTGCGTGGCATGGGGCAAGTGTGAGGCGATGCCCCTCAGGGGTCAATCGCAGTCGCGCCGCCCGGGACCTGCGGGGGTGCCGGGACGGGCGGCGAGGGCTCGCACCAGCGCAGGCGGGCGCCATTCCCGCGCAACCAGGCATCGAAACCGGCGGCATGCACCAGGTCGCCCGCGGCGAGCAAGGTGCCGTCGTGCCCGCTCAGCAGCGGCAGGTGCGCACGCACCCAGGGCGGTACCTGCAGCGATTGCAGGACGTGCTTGAGCGCATGCTGGTGGGTGCGGCCGGCGAGCTGGATCCGTTCGCCGCCATGCCTGGCGTGGACCCGGCACGGGCAGGGCAGCGCGGACGCGCCTTCCAGCGCCAGCATGCCGCCACCGGGCAACTCCAGCGGCGCGCGGCCGTCCCATGCGGCCTGCCAGTCCCGCGGCAACGCCGGTCGCTGCAGGTCCGCATGCAGCAGGTCCCCCCAACGCAGGATGCGGGCGCCATGCCAGGCGAATCGCGCGTCGGCGTCGTTTCGCGCGACGAGCAGGTCGCATTCGACATGGGCGATGCCCTGGGCCGGCAAGGGTGGCAAGCCCAGTCCCGCGATCCAGCGGCGCAGCACCCGCTGGCGACGCACGACCGGCAGGGACGCCAGCGCGGACGCGGAGAGGATGCGTGGGTCCACCGTGCCGGCCTGGGCCAGCGCTTCGGCATCGCCGTCCGCGAGGAGGTCGACGGCCCCCGCGTTCAACGCGGCGCTGCGCGCCAGCGAGGCGGCGGCGTGGGGCCAGCGTTCGCGCAGGACGGGAAGCACCCGGTGCCGGATGAAGTTGCGATCGAAGGCCTCGTCCGTGTTGCTGGGGTCCTCGACCCAGTCCAGGCCGTGGTGTCGCGCGTAGGCCAGCAGTGCGTCGCGCGGCAGTGCCAGAAACGGGCGCCACAGCCAGCCGTCGCCGAACCGGCGCCAGGCGCGCATCGCCGCCAGTCCGTCCGGTCCGGAGGCGCGCAGGGCCCGCAGCAGGAACGTCTCGGCCTGGTCGTCGCGGTGATGGGCCAGGGCCAGGACCTCGCCCGCCTGCAGGGCGGACGCGAAGGCGGCATGCCGGCTTTCGCGCGCGGCGGCTTCGGTGCCCCGCCCAGCGTGGGCCTCCACGCGAACGGCAACGCGCGCGAGGGGAATCGCCAGTCCGGCGCAGAGTGCCTCGCAGGCCGGCCCCCAGTCGGCAGCTGCCGGATGGAGACCGTGTTCGACATGGATCGCCCGCAGGCCGCGTTCGCGCAGCTCCGGTTCGGCGGCCAGACGGTGCAGCAGCACCGTCGAGTCCAGCCCTCCGCTCAGTGCGACGAGCAACGGTGCCGCCACGGGCAAGGCGTCGGGAAGCGGCGGCAGCGGGAGCGTGGGCATTGCGACCATCATCGCGGCCCGCCTGCCCGCGGGCAATGCGCTCAGGCGGCTTCGTAGGCGCCGTAGCTGCGCAGGCGCTGGTAGCGGCGCTCGACGAGTTCGTCGGTCGAGCACTGCTCGAGCATGTCGATCTCGTTCAGCAGCACGGCCTTCAGGCGCGTCGCCATCTGCCTGGGATTGCGGTGCGCGCCCCCGATGGGCTCGCGCACCACCTTGTCGACCAGGCCGAGGCCGTGCAAGCGCTTGGCGGTCAGGCCGAGCTGTTCGGCAGCGTCCTTGGCCTTGGCCGCGTCCTTCCACAGGATCGAGGCGCAACCCTCGGGCGAGATCACCGAATAGGTGCTGTATTCCAGCATCAGGGTGCGGTCGCCCACGCCGATGGCCAGCGCGCCGCCGGAACCGCCTTCACCGATCACGGTGCAGACGATCGGGATGCGCAACTCGGACATTTCCAGCAGGTTGCGGGCGATCGCCTCGGACTGGCCACGTTCCTCGGCCCCGATGCCCGGATAGGCGCCGGGGGTGTCGATGAAGGTGATCAGCGGCAACTTGAAGCGCTCGGCCAGCTTCATCAGGCGCAGCGCCTTGCGGTAGCCCTCCGGGCGCGGCATGCCGAAATTGCGCCGCACCTTGGACTTGGTGTCGCGGCCCTTTTCGTGGCCGATGATCACCACGGCGCGGCCGTCGATGCGCCCCAGGCCGCCGACGATGGCCGAGTCGTCCTTGAATGCGCGGTCGCCGGCGAGTTCCTGGAACTCGTCGCAGATCACCCGGATGTAGTCCAGCGAATAGGGACGCGCCGGATGGCGGGCCAACTGCGACACCTGCCAGGGCGACAGGTCGCGGAAGATCTGGGCGGTACGCTGGCGCAGCTTGTCCTGTAGCGCGTGCACCTCGGCATCCACGTCCACCGCCGATCCATGGCTGGCGTGGCGCAGTTCCTGGATCTTGCTTTCCAGGTCGGCGATGGGTTGCTCGAAATCGAGGTAGTTGGGATTCATGCGACAACGGGCTCTGGGGCGGATGGCCGCCGGAAAGGGGACAGTCTAGCCGACCCCGCCCGACCATACCGAGCCGTCCGGTGCGCCCGCAACGGGAAGGCCCCGGCCACGGTGGGGCGGGGCCTCCTGCGCGCTCATTCCGCCTGGCAGCTCAGCAGGGACTCGTTGGTGATGGTCCAGGCGGTCTCGCCGCACAGGCGGACCTTGTTGACGACGCACACATCGTCGTCCTCGTCCACCAGCCTGACGTCGTAATAGTCGCAATCGACGCCGCGCAGGGTCAGCGACTTGCCGGTGTCGAGGATGTCGTCTTCGAGCTGGTCCGGGCCCCACTCCTCATCGTCCGAGGACGACACATGGATGTAGTGGATGGCCCACATCGACCCGTTCTTGATGGTGAATTCGCCCGCGCGCGCGCACGGGATCGCGGCCAACAAGGCCGCCAGCACGACAAGATGTTTCATTGTTCCCCCTGTTGCCGGTGTCGGATACCGGTGGGAACAGTGAAAACCATCACATTGTTGATTGGCAAGCGCAGGCCGTCCCGGCGAGGGAGCACCCGCGGGAATCAAAGCCCGAAGTAATCCTTGATGCCGCCCAGCACGCTGGCGGTGGCGACCGAGGCCAGGATCATGCCCATCACCCGGCTGATGATGCTCGCGCCGCTTTCGCCGACGACCCGGTGCAGCCGGCTGGCGAGCAGCATGCAGACCAGCACGACGACGAGGACCGCCAGCATGGTGATGGTGGTCTGGGCCTGTTGCCACAGGTTGTAGCGGTCGTTCTCGGTCAGCAGCACCGCGGCGAGCATCGCGCCGGGGCTGGCGATCGAGGGCACGGCCAGCGGGAAGATGGCCATGTCCCGGCCGCCGTTGGCGAGCTTGAGTTCCTTCTCGGGCTTGGCTTCGCCGAAGATCATGCTCAGCGCGAAGAGGAACAGGACGATGCCGCCGGCGATCTGGAACGCCGACAGGGGTATCCGGATCGCGGTCAGGATCAACTCGCCGGCCACGACGAAGAACACCAGGATCGCCGCCGAGGCGAGGCTGGCGCGGAGCGCGACCTTGCGGCGCGCCCGCTCGTCCAGGTGGCGCGTGACCGCGATGAACACCGGGATGGTGCCGATCGGGTCGATGACCGCGAAGAAGAAGATGAAGGTGGCGACGACGTCGATCATCGTTCCATCTTAAGCGCAGGCGGGCGCGATCCGCTCGACACCATCGGCCCCCGATGGACGCTTCCTCCGCGGTGCGGCAGCGTCCGCCGGCGTCCCGTTCAGCCCCAGGGGCGGGCGAGGGCCAGCTTGACCGCCTTGACGCCCGGCACCGAGCGCAAGGCGCCCACCAGGTCGGCGTCGACGCGGATCGAATGCGGGCCGTTGAGGTCGAGCATGCCGGCGGCGCCCGGGCGCAGCAGGTCGAGCCGGATCGGCGTCCGTCCCGGCCGGTGGCCGGCGAGGAGGCTGTCCACGCGCTGCCAGATGCCCGGCACGCGCAGGTCCAGTCGCAGCGACAGGCGCCTGGCGTGGTTGGCGCAGACGCTGGCATAGTCCCAGCAGCGGTTGGCCTTCAGCGCGAAGCCGCCGCTGAAGCTGTCCTCGCGCAGGCCGCCCTGGATGACCAGCAGGCGGTCCCGGCTGAACATCTGCGCGTACTCCGAATAGGTCTCGCCGAAGAAGGCGCATTCGAGGCGGCCGCGACCGTCCTCGATCTGCACGAACATCTGGCTGTCGCCCTTCTTGCGCATCGCCACGACCTGACCGGCGACGACGGTCTCGACTTCCGGCCGCCACCCGCTGCGCGCGGATTCCGGCCGCGACTCCCAGATCTTCTCGAGGTCGCCGAGGTCGCTGCCCACCAGGGCGCGCAGCTCGTCGCGGTAGGGGTCGAACGGATGGCCGCTGAGGTAGTGGCCGAGCGTCTCGCGCTCGCCATTGAGCAGTTGCGCCAGCGGCCACTCGTCGACCACGGGCAGGTCGATGTGCAGTTCCGCCGCCGGCGATGCACCGCCGCCGAACAGCGACACCTGGCCGGCGGCGCGCTCGCGCGCGAGCTGCTCGGTGGCCTTGAGCACTTCGGGCAGCTGCAGCATCAGGCTGGCGCGGTTCTTCCCGAGCGCATCGAGCGCGCCCGCCTGGGTCAGCGCCTCGAGCGCGCGGCGGTTGAGCTTGCCGCTGTCCACCCGCTTGCAGAAATCCAGCAGGTCCACGAACGGACCGGCGCGGCGCGCCTCCACGATCGCCTCGCAGACCCCGCGGCCGACGCCCTTCACCGCGCCCAGGCCGTAGCGGATCGTGCCGGGCTCGGTGGCCTCGAACATGTATTCCGAATGCGCGACGTCCGGCGGCTGCACGTCCAGCCCCATGACCCGGCATTCGTCCAGGAAGCCGGTGACCTTGTCGGTGTTGTCCATGTCCGAGGACAGCACCGCGGCCATGAACTCGGCCGGGTAGTGCACCTTCAGCCACGCGGTCTGGTAGGCGACCAGCGCATAGGCGGCCGAGTGCGACTTGTTGAAGCCGTACTCGGCGAACTTCTCCATCAGGTCGAAGATCGGCGTCGCGACCCGGGCCTCGATGCCGCGCTCGGCGCAGCCGGCCTCGAACTTGGCGCGCTCCTTGGCCATTTCCTCGGCCTTCTTCTTGCCCATCGCGCGGCGCAGCAGGTCGGCGCCGCCCAGCGAGTAGCCGGCCAGGACCTGGGCGATCTGCA
>JAUIJO010000160.1 GCA_030431185.1 Gammaproteobacteria bacterium
AGGAGCGCTTCGTCGAGAACGCGCGCACCGACCAGGTCAAGATGATCGAGATCAAGCTGTCGCAGGGCGCCAAGCCCGGCCACGGCGGCATGCTGCCGGGCGCCAAGGTGACCGCCGAGATCGCCGAGGCGCGGGGCGTGCAGGTCGGCGAGGACTGCATCTCGCCCGCGCGCCACAGCGCCTTCTCTACGCCCAGGGAGCTGCTGGCCTTCGTCGCGCGGCTGCGCGAGCTCTCGGGCGGCAAGCCGACCGGCTTCAAGCTGGCGGTGGGGCATCCCTGGGAGTGGTTCGGCATCGCCAAGGCCATGCGCGAGACCGGCATCCTGCCGGACTTCGTCGTCGTGGACGGCGCCGAGGGCGGGACCGGTGCCGCGCCCGCGGAGTTCATCGACCATGTCGGCCTGCCGATGCACGAGGCGCTGATGCTCGTGCACAACACCCTGGTGGGGCTTGAGTTGCGCGACAAGGTGCGCGTGGCCGCCGCGGGCCGCATCACCAGCGCCTTCGACCTGGCCCGCACCCTGGCGATGGGCGCCGACTGGTGCAACGCCGGGCGGGGTTTCATGTTCTCGGTGGGCTGCATCCAGGCGCAGAGTTGCCACAATGACCGCTGCCCCACCGGCGTCGCCACCCAGGACCCGTCGCGCTGGAAGCACCTGGACGTGGCGGACAAGGCGGTACGGGTGGCGGGATTCCAGCAGAACACCCTCAAGGCCCTGCGCGACCTCCTGTGCGCGGCGGGCCTGGCCGAGCCGGGACAGGTGGGCCCGGAACACATCCTGCGCCGCGTATCGCCCACCGAAGTGCGTTCGCTTGCCGCGCTCCATCGTTTCCTGGAGCCGGGCGAGCTCTTGAACGGCGTGCCCGACCACGCGGTGTTCCAGGACTTCTGGGCCGATGCCAGCAGCGAGGCGTTCACCGCGCCCGCCAAGGTCGAGGCGATGCGCCGCAGCAAGTCGCGTTGATCGCGGGCGGGACCTTGAAGGCGCGTCAGTCCAGCAGTTCGAGCACGCGTTCAGGCGGGCGGCCTATGACGGCGCGCGACCCGTGCTCGAGGATGGGACGCTCGATCAGGCGGGGATGGGCGTGCATCGCCGCGATCAGGGCGTCGTCGTCGAGTGAAGGATCGGCGAGGCCGAGGGTCTTGTAGGCCTCCTCGCCGGTCCGCAACAGTTCGCGCGGCGACATGTCCAGCGCACGCAGGATGTCCCGCAATTCCCCGGTGGAGGGCGGGGAATCCATGTAGGCGACGATCGCGGGTTCGATGCCGCGGGCTTGCAGGAGCGCCAGTGCCGCCCTCGACTTCGAGCAACGCGGGTTGTGGTAGAAACGGTAGTCCTGCCGTGGCATGGCACGCTCCAGGTCGGGTGCAAGGGAAAGGGTGCAGGCTACCCGATGCGAGGCCGGCGGCAAGCGGGGTGTGCGGCGGCGGCCCGGTTTTCTTCCATTCGACGGGCTCGCACGGATGCGATCGTCGAGACGGTATCCCGTGCGTGGGTCGCCAAGGCAGCTCGTGCGCACATGGTCGTGCCGGGCCCGGGACGTTGCCGGGAATCCAGGTGCCCGGGCTGGCCCGTATGCGCCATCCAACCCTCCCACAACAGGCGATTGCATGATTTTCTCGGACCCCGACAAGCAGATCCAGTACACGTTGCGGCACACCTGCGCTGTCGCCGACCCCCAGTTCCTGCGCGAGATGTCGGTGATGCTCGGCCCGTCGATCCTCCCGGGCAACGCGGTGGAGGCGCTCAGGAACGGTGCGGAGATCTTTCCCGCGATGCTGGCCGCCATACGCTCGGCGCGCGTTTCGATCACGTTCGAGACCTACATCTACTGGTCGGGGGAGATCGGACGGGAGTTCGCCGCCGCCCTGTCGGAGCGGGCCAGGGCCGGTGTCCAGGTGCACGTGCTGATCGACTGGGTCGGGAGCGCGAAGATGGACGCCGCACTGATCGAGGGCATGGAGCAAGCGGGCGTCAAGGTCGTCCGCTACCGTCCGCTGAGCTGGTACAACATCGGCCGGATGAACAACCGCACCCACCGCAAGCTGCTGGTGGTGGATGGCGAACTGGGGTTTACCGGCGGCGTGGGTATCGCCGACCCGTGGGAGGGACATGCGCAGGACGCCGAACACTGGCGCGACATGCACTTCCGCCTGCGGGGTCCCTGCGTCGCGCAGATGCAAGCCGCGTTCAACGACAACTGGATCAAGACGACGGGCGTCGTCCTCAACGGCGAAAAGTACTTCCCGCAGCTGGAGCCCGCGGGCGACCGGTCCGCCCACCTCTTCGTCGCGTCGCCGGCCGGCGGCTCGGAGAGCATGCACATCATGTACCTGATGGTGATCGCCGCGGCCGAGGAAAGCATCGACCTCCAGGCCGCTTACTTCGTGCCCGACCGCCTGGCCGTGGAGGCGCTGGTCGCCGCGCGGAAGCGGGGCGTCCGCGTCCGCATCACCGTGCCGGGCGAACACATCGATTCGACCGTCGTTCGCATCGCGTCCAAGGCCAAGTGGGGGGAGTTGCTGCTCGCCGGCGTCGAGATCCACGAATACGTGCCCACGATGTTCCACAACAAGATGCTCATCGTCGACAAGGGAATGGTGTCCGTGGGCTCGACCAACTTCGACCTGCGATCATTCCGCCTCAACGACGAAGCGAACCTCAACGTCTACGACGCCGGCTTCGCACGTGAGATGACGCAGGTCTTCGAAGCCGACCTCGAGCGGACGCGCGCGTATACGTACGACGCCTGGAAGAACCGTCCGCTGCGCGAGAAGTTCCTGGAACGCGTCGTGTTGCCCATCAAGTCCCAGCTCTAGTCTCCTGGGAACACGCATCCACCGTCCCCTCCACGGGTGTTTCACCCGTGCAGGACTAGGCTGGGAATCAATCGGCCGGGAATCCCGGCCCGGACGGGGAAACGGGGAATGAGCGTGGACTGGTTTTCCAACTGGCAGGACGTGGCACGGGTCTTCGCGGTTGGGTCCGCGGCCTACCTGACCATCGTGCTGCTGCTGAGGTCCTCGGGGAAGCGGACGCTCACGCAGCTCAACGCCTTCGACTTCATCGTGACGGTGGCCCTCGGCTCGATACTCGGCAGCGTGATCCTCAACGAGTCGGTTTCCTTCACGGAAGGCGTCACTGCGTTGCTCGTCCTGTTGGGATGGCAGTACCTCCTGAGCTGGCTGTCCAGCCGCATCGGGTGGGTGCAGAAGTTGCTGGCGAGCGAACCGCGCCTGCTCCTGCACGACGGACAACTGCTTCCGAAAGCACTGCGTGCGGAGCGGATCACGGAGGAGCAATTGCTCCAGGCGGGCCGGATGAAGGGTGCGGAGCGCCTGGGCGACGTCGCCAGCATGGTCATGGAGACCAACGGGACGATCAGCGTGCTGATGAAGCGGCCGGCCGCCGGAAAGGATTGATCCGGAGGCCCGGGTGGCGCGTGCCGGTTCCACGGCAGCCGCCCGGGGGCTCGCAGGCGCCGGTGGACGATGCACGCCGCGCTGGGGGATCCCTCCACGCGGACGGCGCACCACGAAAAAGGCCACCCGCGAAGGTGGCCCAGATCGTTGCTGCATATGGTGGGCGGTGCAGGGATCGAACCTGCGACCCTTGCCGTGTGAAGGCAATGCTCTACCGCTGAGCTAACCGCCCGTGCCTGGCGCCGTGTAAGCCGCTGGCGTGGGCCGCGCAGTTTACTGGGCGTGCCCGCGTCAGGCAAGGGGGCCGGGCTGCCGGATTCATCATCGGCGACGGCGCGGGCGCACGGGCCCGGACCGGGGCACGGTGCTCACGCCTGCTGCAGGCGGGTGACGAGGTCCACGTAGCGCTGGCGGGCCTCGTCGCGGGGCGTGCCGGCCAGTTCGGCCCAGGCCTTGTACTTGGCAGTGCCGACGAAATCGAAGAAGCCCGGTTCCGGCCCGCTGACGTCGCCTTCGCTTCCCTGTTTGTACAGGGCGTAGAGCTGCAGCAGGGTGGAATTGTCGGGGCGAACCGGCAGCGCGTGGACATCACGTGCGGCCTGCGCGAAAGCGCTTTCCAGATCCGTCATCGGGCGGGTGCCGCGGTTGGGTTCGGCCGCATCACAACACGCGGCAGGCAGGGGGTCAACACGCTCGACTCGCGCCCAGGCGCTCCCGTTCGGCTCAGTACTGGTGGCACTGCATGAACCGGACCGACTGCGTGCCGCCGTCCAGTGGCTGCAACTGCACGCGCGACGCCCGCAGGTCGGGATACTCGCCCAGGATGTCGCAGATGGGACGGACGAATCCGGGTCCGTCCACCGCGCCTTCGGCCATGCCGACGAGCAGGGTCGAGCGCGTGCTCCAGGCCGCGCGCCGGACGCCGGGGAGGGCATTGATGCGCGAGACGATCTGCTCGCGCTGGACAGCTTCGTCCCCGGGTCCCGGAGGAGGGGGTAGGGGCGTTGACGGAGGCGCGGTTGCCGTTTCGTCCCGGGCCGGGGCGGTTGCGGGTGGCGCGGCGGTGCCGCCGTCGGTGACCCGCGACACTCCAGGGGACGCCACCGGCGCCTCCGCGGGCGCCAGTACCACGGCCGCGGCCACCCCCAGCAGGAGGGCGAGCAGCCAACCCAGGCCGATCTCGAGCAGCGTCCGGCGGCGCGCATGATGGGCGACGGCCTGGTGCAGGCCATTGGGAAGCAGGTGTTCCACCAGCGCCCACACGGCCTTGCCGTCCAGCAGTTCCAGGCCCCGGCTGTGCTTGCGTGCCTCGCCCTGCACCTGGCCGAGCGTGGCGATGATGCCACCGTCCGCATTATGGAAGGCCACCGCACCCGCGAGGCTGTCGACGTGTTCGGCGTTGATCCGGTACTTCAGGCCCTGCTTGCACGACAGCAGCCAGCTGCGTCCGTCGCGGATCAGCCTGAGATCGGACTTCTGGCCGCTCTGGGGACTGCTCTGCGCGGAGTCGGTCTCGAAACCCTGGGCCTGCAGGGCTTCGACCAGGAAGCCCGAGAACTCCCGCCAACGCATGCCCGCCAGCGTGGCCAGGCCCTGCCGGGTTTCGTGCTGTTTCCTGCGGACGTGCCAGCAAAAGAGCGTCGTTGCGGCGCCGAGCGCCAGGGTCACGCCCAGTGTGGTCAGTAGCGATGGAGCCGTGAGCATCCTGTCCTCTAGGCTGCTGGGATGGTCTTTGGAGCATGTAGGGCGCGGCGACTATACGCGGTGGGGCCGGCGAAGTCAGTGCGCCCGCTCACGGGAGCTGAACGATCCGATCAGGTACGTGCACGATCGCCCGGCCCGACGATGGCCCGGGCATGCAAACACTGGGGGGCGCTGGGCGCGTGCGCCGCGGGAGCCGGCGCGATTCAGCGTGCGCGCGAGGACGCGGCGCTGCGCCTGGCCGGCGTCTTCGCGGCCTTGCTGCTCGCCTTGCGCGGCGCCGCGGCACGCGCCGGAGACGTCGGCTTGGCCGCCTTGCGGGCGGCGGTCTTCTTCGCGGGGGCCGGCGCGCGGCGCGATGCGGCCGGCGGACGCTTGGCGAGCGCATCGAGCTTGGCGTTCAATTCGGCGATGTCGGCCCGCGTCGGGACGCCCAGTCGCGACAGGGTCTCGCTCACCCTGGATTCGAACGCGCTCTCCAGCCGCTTCCATGTGTCGTTGGCGCGGTCGCGTGCCTGCCCCACGCGCGACTCCATCGCTTCGCGCATGGCGTCGGCCTGGTCGCCCGCGGCCTTGCGGGCGCTCTTCTCGAAGCCCATGCCTTCCCGCACCAGGCTCTCGAACATCTTGTTGCCCTCGGACTGCGCACGCGCGAAGGCGCCCACGCCCGCCAGCCAGATCTGCTGGGCCGACTCACTCATGCCGCGGGCCATGGCTTCGGCCTGGGACTGGGGGTCCGGCGTGGAACGGGGGTCCGTGCTCTTCTTGCCGGACTTCTTCTGCTTGGCCATGCTCGCGCTCCTCGTGGGATTCCAGGCACGAGGACAGCATGGCCGGGGTGTATGCGGCGTGTTGGCCGGGACGGAACGACCGCCAGGCTCCGCCTCCTCAGACGAAGCGTTCGTCCAGCACCCGGCGGATCTCCGACTCGATCGGCCCCTTGAAGGCCGACATGAGCAGGCCGAGGCGAGCCGTCACTCGCACCTCGCCGGGCCCCAGCGCGATCCTGCCATCGACCCCCGAGGAACTGAATTCCATGTGGTCGCCACTCCAGTGGCAAGCCGCGCCGAAACGGCCGGCCAGTTTGTCGGCCACTTCCTGTACGGCCTGCCGGGCGTCCTGCGGGCTGAGCGAATGCGTGTGGTGGATGTCGATACTGGGCATGCGGGTCTCCTGCGTCGGGTCCATTGTGCGGGCTGCGGCGCCCCGCCACCAGCCGGTCCGCTCCGGCTCGCGCGTGGAGCTGACCGCGACGGCAGGCGCCGTGCTAGATTGCGCTCGCGTGAATTCCATCAGACTGCAATTCTCCAATCGCGAACACGGTGACCTGGTGTTGTCCCCGGGTGTCCGCGGCGTGGGCCACGATGCGACGGGCATGCTCGCCCTGGTCGAGGACCCGGGCAAGGCGCTGGTGCAGTTCAGCGTGGACCGCCGCGGCATCTGGATGCAGGTGCGCGACGACGTCCGCGGCATCCACATCAACGGCCGGCCGGTGCGGCACATGGCGATGTTGAGGCTGGGCGACGCGATCCACGTCGACGGGCACCGGCTCACCCTGTGCGGGCCGCAACCGCCGCCGCCCCCGGGCCCGGAGCCGGGGGCGCCAGCGCGCACGGCCTCGTCGATGGTGTTGCGAGGGATCGGAGGCCCCCACCACGGCCGCGCCTTGCCGCTCGACAAGCCCTGCCTGGTCGGCGGCTTGAGGTCCTGCGACCTGCATATCGACGAGCCGTCGTTCGCCGAGCGCCACGCCCGCCTCGAGCCCCATCCGGACGGAGCGATCCTCCGCGACCTGGGGTCGGAGCAGGGCAGTTGGGTGAATGGCTGGCCCGTCCGGCATGCCCTGCTGCAGCCCGGCGCCCAGTTGATCTTCGGCAGCCAGCACCGCTTCGTGCTCGAGGCACCCACGACGCCGCCCCTGGCCGCCCTGTCGGATCCCTTCCGGGACCTGGAGCTGGGGCGGAGCGCAAGCGGGAGTGGAAACGGGGCACCAACGGTTCGTCATCCGATCCGGCGGGTACCTTGGCTGTTGCTCGCGGCACTGCTGCTGGCGGGCGCGCTCAGCCTGCTGCTGCTCTACGGCGTGCGTTGAACACGCGCTTCCACGCGCGCCACCCCAGCAGCACGGCGAGGATGGCCGCATACATGGCCGGTTCGCGGATGTCGGACTTCACCAGCCACCAGAAGTGCAGGACCGCCAGCACCGCGATGGCGTAGACCAGTTTGTGCAGCCGCCCCCAGTTGCGACCCAGCCAGCGGATCGCCGCCTGCGTGGACGTCG
>JAUIJO010000161.1 GCA_030431185.1 Gammaproteobacteria bacterium
CGAGGCAGGGGGGATGGCGCGCCTGGAGGGATTCGAACCCCCGACCAATGGCTTCGGAAGCCACTACTCTATCCGGCTGAGCTACAGGCGCCTGGCTGAGATCCCGGCGGCATTGCCGAGGCAATCGTCCGCGCGGGGCTGGCATTCTAGCGACAATTGCGGACTTTCGCGCCATATTGCTTTCACGACGTTCCCGGTGCCGCCCGCGCGGCGGTCCCGCGACGGCCCCACTGTCCTGTCCCGATGACCTACGAACGCTACGAATCCCCCACGCTTCCGCGCTGGCGCCTCAAGCTCCGGCTGTACTGGCAACTGGTGCGGGGCGACCGCCCGATCGGCTGGCTGCTGCTGTTGTGGCCGACCTGGTGGGGCCTGTGGCTCGCCGCCGACGGCGTGCCCCCGGCCTGGACCCTGTTCGTCTTCAGCGCCGGCGTCTGGCTGACCCGCTCGGCCGGCTGCGTGATCAACGACTACGCGGACCGCTGGCTCGACCCGCACGTCGCGCGGACGAAGGAACGGCCGCTGGCGTCGGGCGCGGTGTCCGGGCGCGAGGCGCTGGCCGTGTTCGGCGCGCTGATGCTGGCCGCCTTCGCGCTGGTGCTGACCCTCAACCGGCTGACGGTCTGGCTCAGCCTCGTCGGGCTGGTGCTGGCCGCGAGCTATCCCTACCTGAAGCGATATACCTACCTGCCCCAGGTCTACCTGGGCATGGCTTTCGGCTGGGGCATCCCTATGGGTTTCGCCGCGGTGCTGGGCGAAGTGCCGACCCTGGCGTGGCTGCTCTACGTGGCGAACATCCTGTGGTCGACCGCCTACGACACCTGGTACGCCATGGTCGACCGCGAGGACGACCTGAGGATGGGCAGCAAGTCGACCGCGATCCTGTTCGGCGACGCCGACTTGGCCGCCCAGGGCGTCCTGTTCGGCCTGTTCCTGCTGGCCATGGCGCTGGTCGGGCAGCGCGCTGAGCTGGGCGCCCCGTACTGGCTCGCCCTGGCCGTGGCAACGGCCCTGGTCGCGTGGCAGTTCTGGATCTGCCGGCGGCGCGAGCCCGCGCCCTGCTTCCGCGCCTTCCTGGCCAACCACTGGGTCGGGTTGGCGCTGTTCGCCGGCATCGCCGCGGCGCTCTGGCCCGGCGCCCGTACGCTGGCCTGAGCGACCCCGGACCCGTTGGCGGCCCGCCTGGCGCCGCGCCCTTGCCGGCGCCTATGCCGGCCCGTCGCTGTCGCCGGCCTTGTCCGCCTTGCCGTCCGGCGCGGGCGCCTCCGCATCGGGACGTGGCAGGCCTTCCCAGAACGCGCGCTCGACGAGCTTGGGCGTTTCGCTGTCGGCCCGGTAGTTCGGCGACATGATCTGCACGCCGGCATCGTTGAACGCATCCTGGATGTTGCCCAGCAGCTCGGTGCGGATGGCGTTGCGCCGCGCCGGGTCCTCGATGCGGGTCCGCAGGGTGTATTCGACGTAGAAGTCGCTGAGCGCCGTCTGCAGCACGAAGGGCTCGGGGGTTTGCTGCACGCCCTCGGTGGCGCCGGCCGCATCCGTCAACAGGCGCCGCACCTGTCGCCAGGGGGTGTCGTAGCCGATCGTCACGTCGGTGTCCATCCACAGGCCCGCGCCGTCGGGATGCCGCGAATAGTTCTCCAGGCGGCCATTGAGGACGACCGTGTTGGGGAAGCTGACCTCGACGCCGGTGAAGGTGCGGATGCGGGTGGTGAACAGGCCGATCTGCAGCACCACCCCTTCGGTGTCGTCGATCTTGACGAAATCGCCGCTCTGCATGGTCCGCGAGTAGAGCAGGGTGAAACCGCCGGCGGCCTGGCCGATGATGCTCGAGGCGCCCAGCGACACCATCAGGCCGACCAGCACGCTCAGGCCCTTGAAGGCATCGGTCTGGGCCCCGGGCAGGTAGGGATAGGCCATGGCCAGCGCGAACAGCCAGATCACCGCGACGATCAGCTTGCGGGTCGGCTCGGCGAGCTGGGCGTCGATCCCGAGCAGGCTGTAGCGACCGCGCTCCACGCCCTTGAGCATGAGGCCCAGGGTCTTGGTCACCGCACGCGCCAGGAGGAAGATCACCACCACGGTGAGCAGGCCGGGCAAGGCCCCCAGGAAGGCACCGCCCCAGGCCTGGATCTTGGCCAGGATCCAGCCGGTCATCGCCTCCGCCCAGGGGCGGGTGTAGGCGAACTGGCCCAGCACGAAGCGCAGCCACTCCTCCAGCAGCACCAGCACCAGCACCCACTCGGCCACCCGGACGACGCCCCGAATGGTCGTGGCCACGCCACGGATCAGCTGGCGCCCCGCCTCGGCCCGGGTGTTGGCCAGGCGCTTCTGGATGAGCTTCTCCAGCCACGCATTCCAGCGCCGTACCAGCCACAGGTAACACCACAACGCCCCCGCCAGGACCAGGGTGGCCAGCACCGAGAACAGCGCGCCGCGCAGCAGTTGGCGGGGCTCGAGTTCGCTTTCGGCCGCGCCGACCGCCTCGCCCAGCCGCGCCACGATCCCGTCGCGGGCCTGCGTCAGGGTCTCCCCCTCCACCGGGTCCAGGTCCGCCGGGGTGAACACCAGCACCGGATTGCCGGCGACGGTGACGACCACGCCCTGGGGGATCTCGTGGGAGCCGATGTCGGCGACCCCGGGCTGGCTGACCGCCCGCGCGATGCTCGCCTCGGTGTTGCGTGCCCGCCGCTCGGGCGGGATGCCCAGGAACGGCACGCGATAGGTCACGATGTCGCGATTGAAGTAGGTCGCGGTGGTATCGGCCTCGACCGCGCTGGCGGGCGGGTCCGACTCGGGACCCGGTTCGGTCGAGGGCAGGGCGGGCAAGGCCACTGCGAGGGCCGGCAGGCACGTCGCCACCGCCAGCAGGACGGCGGCGAGCACGCGAAGGCGCCGCGGGGCCGCGTGGATGGGGTCCGCTTCAGGCCGCATGGGGCTCCGCCTCTGGTTCGGGCCGCGATCGAGCGGGCCGGACACCGGCCCGCCCCGGAATGCCATGCCGGGTCGGCTGGCCGGGCATGGTCAGGTCGCCGCGAATTTCCGCAGCTTCAGGCCGGCGAATACCTGGACGGCGCCGTAGAGCAGCGCGCCGATCCCGATCCACAGGCCCGTCGCCATGATGCCGGCCAGCGGATGCATCGCGAACAGGACGCCCAGCACGATGGCCAGCAGGCCGCTCAACACCAGCATCCATTCGCCACTGATCGCCTTGCGCACCCGGATCGCGAAGACGATGCGATAGAGGCCGCCGACGATCAGCCATGCCGCCAGGAAGAACACCAGCACGCTGGCGGTGGCCACGGGATTGACCAGGGTGAGCACGCCCACCCCCAACGAGGCCAGCGCGTACAAGGCCTGCCAGCCCCGGGAAACGCCCTCGCCCCCGCGGAACAGCGCGATCACCGCGAAGATGCCCTCCACCAGCGCCATGATCCCGAACAGCCAGGTCAGCGCGATCACCGCCGCGGCGGGTTTCATCACGGCCAGGATGCCGAAGACGATCGCCACCAGGCCATAGACGACGAACAACCACGCGCTGCGGCCCAATTGCTGCAGGAGCCCCGACTGGAGGGGGCCAGGGGCGTTGCGATCCGAATCACCGTACATGCCGGATTTCCTCGGGAAGGGACGCCGCGGGCGTCGGTCCGGGCAGTGTGGAGCCAGACAGGTCACGTTCATGTCAAGGCCCCGTTCAGGGCACCCGCGCGCACACCCAGGCATCCACCCGGGCCACGCCGGCCCTGCGCAGGGTGCGCGCGGCCTCGTGCAGGGTGGCGCCGGTGGTCATGACGTCGTCGATCAGGACCACGTGCGCCGGTATCGCCACGCCCGGGCGCACCCGGAACGCGCGGCGAAGGTTGCGCCGCCGGTCGGCGGCATCCAGGCGCGATTGCGGCGCGGTGTCGCACACGCGGTTCAACAGGTCGTCGCGAAGCGGCAGGCGAAGGCGCCGGGCCAGCGGCCGGGCCAGTTCCAGGGCCTGGTCGTAGCCCCGCTGGCGCAGGCGGGCCCGGTGCAGGGGCACCGGCACCAGGGCCTGCGGCCAGGCCCCCATCGGCAGGTGCCGCCACATGCCGGCGGCCATCCATTCGCCCAGGGCGCGGCTGGCCACCAGGTCGCCGTGGAATTTCGCCCCGGGCAGCAGCCGGTCCAGCGGGAAGCCATAGACAAAGCTGGCATGGCAGGCATCGAGCGGGGGCGCCTGCTTCAGGCAACGCCCGCAGCGCCGGCCTGAATCGGCCGCCGCCACCGGCAGCGCGCACGCGGGGCAGGCGTGGCGGCACCAGGGGAGCGCATGGGCGCAGGCCGGGCACAGACCGTCCAGCACCAGCGCCTGCCGGCCCCGCCGGGTCTCCATGCCGCACACCAGGCAGGGCGTGCCGTGCCCGACCCGCAGGGCGGGGGCCAGCAGGCTGTAAACCCGGGACAGCAGGCTCTGGTTGACAGGGATGGACATGCTTTCCAGACTGCTCTCCCCGATCCGACCTGTCTGTCAGAAAAGTCCGATGCCTGCCGTCAGAGAAACGCCCGACGCGCCCGCCGCGCTGCGCCACGACTGGAGCCGCGCCGAAGTCCGCGCGCTGTTCGACCTGCCCCTGCCGGTGCTGATGCATCGTGCGTCGGAGGTCCACCGGGCCCACTTCGACCCGGCCGAGGTCCAGGTCAGCACCCTGCTGTCGGTGAAGACCGGCGGCTGCCCGGAGGATTGCGGCTATTGCCCGCAGGCGGCGCGCTACCACACCGGCGTGGACGCGACCAAGCTGATGAGCACCGAGGCCGTGGTCGAGAAGGCCCGCCAGGCCAAGGCGGCCGGCGCCAGCCGCTTCTGCATGGGCGCGGCCTGGCGCTCGCCCAAGGACCGCGACATCCCCAAGGTGGCGGCGATGATCCGGGAAGTGAAATCGCTGGGCCTGGAGACCTGCGCCACCCTGGGCATGCTGTCGGGCGAGCAGGCCGGCGCCCTGCGAGAGGCCGGGCTCGACTACTACAACCACAACCTGGACACCGCGCCGGAGTTCTACAACGAGATCATCCACACGCGCGAGTTCCAGGACCGCCTGGATACCCTGGGCCACGTCCGCGACGCCGGCATGAAGACCTGCTGCGGCGGGATCGTCGGCATGGGCGAGTCGCGCGAACAGCGCGCGGGCCTGTTGCAGACCCTCGCCAACCTGCCGGCGCATCCCGATTCGGTGCCGATCAACCGGCTGGTCCAGGTCGAGGGCACGCCGCTGGCGGGCACGGTCGAGCTGGATCCGTTCGAATTCGTCCGCACCATCGCCGCGGCGCGGGTCATGATGCCGCGCTCGATGGTCCGCCTGTCGGCCGGGCGCGAGCAGATGAGCGACGAATTGCAGGCCCTGTGCTTCCTGGCCGGGGCGAATTCCATCTTCTACGGCGAGAAACTGCTGACGACCGGTAACCCCGACACCGAGCGGGATATGGCATTGTTTGAGCGCTTGGGCCTGCGGCCCATGCCGATCATCGAACAAGCGCACACACCGGGGGGAACCGTGCACGCCGACATCATCGATACCGACACCACCGACCACGCCGGGGCGGGCGCCTGCGGCGCAAGCCCGCGCGCGGCCTGACGTCCCATGACGACACCCACCGAACGCCCGGGCTGGCAGGCACGGGTCGCGGACGCGCGCGCCGGACGCGAGGCCGCCTCGCGGACCCGCGTGCGCCGCAGCGTCAGCCATCGTGATGGCGCCCGCTGCAAGGTCGACGGCCAGTCGCTGCTGAACTTCTGCGGCAACGACTACCTGGGCCTGTCGCAGCATTTCGCGGTGGTCAATGCGCTGCAGGAGGCCGCATCGCGCGAAGGCGCCGGCGGCGTCGCCTCGCACCTGGTCTGCGGCCACCACGAAATGCACGACGCGCTGGAGCGCGAACTCGCGGACTGGCTCGAGGCCCCGGCCGCGCTGTTGTTCGGCAGTGGCTTCCTGGCCAACCTCGCGGTGCTGCAATCCCTCCTCGACGAGGACGCGGTCTGTGTCCAGGACCGCCTCAACCATGCCAGCCTCATCGACGCAGCGCGCCTCTCGGGCTGCCGGCTGCGACGCTACCCGCACGGCGATCCGGAAGGGGCGATCCGCCAACTGCGCAGCCTGCCCGAAGGCCTGGCGATGCTCGCCACCGATGGCGTCTTCAGCATGGACGGCGACGTCGCGCCGCTGCGCCAGCTGGCGCTGGTGGCGAAGGTGCAGAAAGCCATGCTGTACGTCGACGACGCGCATGGCGTCGGCGTGGTCGGCCCGGAGGGTCGCGGCAGCGTCGCCGAAGCCCGGCTGGGGGTGGCCGAAGTGCCGCTGCAGCTGGCGACCCTCGGCAAGGCCCTGGGCGGCTATGGCGCCGCCGTGGTCGGCGACGCGGACCTCGTCGGCCACCTCGCCGAGACCGCGCGACCCTACCTCTACACCACCGCCCTCCCGCCCGCGCAGGCGGCGGCGACGCTGGCCGCGGTCAAGCTGGCCCGCGCCGACCACTGGCGGCGCACCAAGCTGCAGGAGCTGGTCGGCCGCTTCCGCGACCGCGCGCTGCGCGTCGGACTGGAACTGATGGACAGCGACACCCCGATCCAGCCGGTGATGTGCGGTGCCGACGCCCAGGCGCTGGCGATGTCGCAGGCACTGGAGGATGCCGGCTACTGGGTCGCGGCCATCCGTCCGCCCACCGTCTCCGAGGGCCGCGCGCGCCTGCGGGTCACCCTGTCGGCCCTGCACGGGCCCGGCGACATCGACGGACTGGTCGACGCCCTCGCCTATGCGCGCGACCGCGCGACCCCCCGCGATCCCGCGCGGGTCCCGCAGCCGGTGGAATGAGCGGCGAGACCGACCTCGCGCGGCTGCTCCGCTCGCTGCACGTCGACGCCCGGCCCGGCGAATACGTCTTCGCCTGCCTGCCGCCCGGGCCCGCACCGGCCTGGTTGGCCCGGGCCGAGGCCACCGTGCGCGAACGCGAGGGATTGAGCTGCGTGCTGCCGCGCGAAGACGCCGACGCCCATGCGCTGGCGTACGACTTTGTCGCCACCTGGCTCACGATCACCGTACACTCCGCCCTCGACGCGGTGGGCCTGACCGCCGCGGTGTCGAAGGCGCTCGCGGATCGCGGCATCCCCTGCAACGTCATCGCCGGCTTCCACCACGACCACCTGCTGGTCGCCGCGGACCGCCGCGCGGACGCCCTGGACGCACTCGCGGGACTGGCCCGCGCCTCGACAGGCTGACGCCCCTCCTTCCACTCCCCCGGTTCCCCCGCTCCATGGCTGCTCCCCTGCACATCGAAACCCGCGGTCGCGGTCCTTCACTGGCGCTCGTCCATGGCTGGGCCATGCATGGAGGCCTGTTCGGCCCCCTGG
>JAUIJO010000162.1 GCA_030431185.1 Gammaproteobacteria bacterium
GCGCCTTCGGCGCGCCCCCCTTACCAAGGGGGGCTGGGTTTCGGGCAGACCCCGTTCTGCTGGGCACGTGCAACACGGTGCGCATGTGCATCCCAAGACCCGCTTTGCGGGTCGCGGGCCCCGGCGGTTTGCTCTTCCGATCCCCGCGCCGTTGCGCACGCTGCGCATGTGCATCCCACTATCCGCTCCGCGGATAGTGGGCCCCGGCGGTTCGCTTATCCGATCCCCCGCGCCTTCGGCGCGCCCCCCTTACCAAGGGGGGGCTGGGTGGAACCGACTGCCGACTGGGGCTCGTGGCTTGGGACTTGGGGCTTGGGCGCGGATGTTGGGGAGTCACCCTGCCCGGAACGCCGTGGCGTCGGGTCAGTGGGTGAGGGCCAGGGCGTCGGGTTCGCGGCCGGTGGGCCAGTGGTCGATCACGCGCCAGGTGGAGGTGTCGATCACGGCGATCTCGTCGGCGCCGCTGATCGCCACGTACGCCCGCGGGCGCCCGGGGTCGGCGATCACGCCGATCGGCAGGGCGTCGCGGCCGAGCAGGGTCTCCCGGTAGCGGGCGCCTTCCCGCTGCAGGTCGACGGTCGCGATGCGCGTCCTCTCCGCCGCATCGAACACGGCCACTTCAGCCGCATGCGCGTTGGTGACCAGCGCGCGGTTGCCGTCGGCGGTGAACGCCACGCGGATCGGGAAGCCGGGGCTCTCGAGGGTATGCAGGACCTCCAGGCTGTGCGGGTCGTGCACGGTGACCGTGCCGGCGGCACGATTGGCCACCCAGACCTCCCCGCTGCCGGGCCGGACGGCAATGCCTTCGGCGCCCGCGCCGCTCGGCCGTTCCAGCGTCTTCTCCGCAGCCAGCAGATCCACCCGGCTCACCGTCCCGGCCGCGATCTTGCTCACGTAGGCCGTAGTGCCCGCCTCGTCGATCGCGACCATGTGCCCGGTGCCGTCGCCGACCCCGATGCGCGCGACCACCTCGCCCGCGTCCACGTCGACCAGCAGGAGGGCGGCGCTGGCCTCGGTGGTGACCGTCGCCCGCTTGCCGTCTGGCAGGAAGCGCACGCCATGCGGCCTGCCGTTGTCGCCCAGGTCGATCGCACGCGGGGCCTCGCCGCCCGCCAGGTCCATCAGGGTCAGCGTGTTCCCGGGTGCGTCGCCGCCGTAATTGGTGACCAGGGCGCGTCGACCGTCGGGGCTGACTGCGATCTCGTGCGGGGCGACGCCGCTCGCGACGGTGCCGATGCGACGCCCGTCCTCGGTCGACAGCCGCCAGACGGTGTCGGCGGACTTGTTGCCGACCAGCAGGTCGCCAGCCACTGCAGCCAGCGGCAAGGCCAGCAGGCAGGCCGCGACCCCCATGCGGCGCATCAGGCCGGGCTGGCGCGGAAGCGGCTTCGTTCGACGTGTCTGCATGTGGTGTTCTCCTTCGAGGCCCGTCACGTGCGGGGCCGCTCGACTACGGGGGCGTCAGGGATCCGCAACTGGCCCGGGGTGCAACCAGCCGGCATCGCCGTCGGCGTAACGCTCGCGTTTCCAGATCGGCACGCGCGCCTTGACCTCGTCGATGATGTAACGGCATGCATCGAAGGCCGCGTCGCGGTGGGCGGCGCTGACCCCCACCCAGACCGCCAGCTCGCCGATGGCCAGTTCGCCGTGCCGATGCACGCAGCACGCATCGACGATCGCGAAGCGCGACCGGGCTTCGGCCAGCACGGCATCGCCCTCGCGCTCGGCCAGCGCCAGATAGGCTTCGTAATACAAGCCGTCCACCGCACGACCGTCATGGTGGTTGCGGACCCAGCCCTCGAAGCTGGCGAAGGCGCCCGCGCGCGGATCGAGCAGGGCCTCGCGCAGTGGCGCGATGTCGAAGGGCGCGGCGGCTAGTCGAAACCCGTGCATCGGCCTCAGCCCCCCGACACGGGCGGGATGAACGCGACCTCGCTGCCGGCGCGCGGCGCATCGTTCCAGCGCGCGAACGCGCCGTCCACGGCCACGCGCAACTGCTCGACCGGCAAGGCGAAGCCATGCCGTGCCTGCAGGGTCGCGTACAGGCCGCGCAGGTCGGCGTCGTCGCAGATAACCGTTTCCTCCGCGCGCCCGGCCGCATCCCGGAGACTGGCGAAGTACAGCACGCTCAGCTGCACGCTCATGCCAGCGTCCCCACGTCGCGTCGGCCGCCGCGCTTGCCGACCAGCTTCGCCGGGCCGATGACGATGCGATGCGACAAGGCCTTGCACATGTCGTACACGGTGAGCGCCGCGACGGTGGCCCCGGTCAACGCCTCCATCTCGACGCCGGTCCGGTGCGTGGTGCGCACGCTGCATTCGATCCGCAGGCTGTGGTCGCCCTCCCAGTCGATGGCGATGCGGCAGCCATCGATCGGCAGGGGATGGCAGAACGGAATCAGCTCGTGCGTGCGTTTCACCGCCATGGTGCCGGCGATCACCGCGGTGTCCACGATGCCGCCCTTGGCGCTGCGCAGCCCGCTGCCGCGCAGTTGCGTGGCCACGTCGGCGGGAAACCGCACCCGGCACTCGGCGCGCGCCTCGCGCGCGGTGACCGCCTTGGCGGACACATCCACCATGGCCGGTCGGCCCTGTTCGTCGACGTGGCTGAGGCGTGCGCGGGGACGTGGCGCGATGGCGGAGGACTTCTTCATGCCGCCATTGTGACCCCGAAGTCGTGCGAACGCAGCCCGGGCCGCGATATCCCCTCAACCGCCGACCAGGAACATCTCCACGTGCCGGCGCGAACCGGCGGCCTGGCCGCGGATCTCGCTGTAGCGGTCGCCGCGTTCCCGCCAGATCGACGCCACCTGGCCGGCCAGCGCCGACTCCCCGCGCGCGAGCGCGGGCCGCAGGTCGCTGCCGTCACCCGCGAACAGGCAGGTGTACAGGCGCCCGTCGGCGGAAACGCGCGCGCGATGGCAATCGCCGCAGAACGGCGAGGTCACCGAGCTGACGAAACCGATCTCGCCCCGTCCGTCGGCGAAACCATAGCGGTCCGCCACCTCGCCGCGATAACGCGGGTCCAGCGGCCGCAGCGGCCAACGCGCATGGATCAGGTCGCGCAGCTCCGCCGAGGGCACGACGCCTTCGCGCCGCCAATGGTTGCAGGTGCCCACGTCCATGTATTCGATGAAGCGCAACACCATGCCGCTGTCGCGGAATCGCTCGACCAGCGGCAGGACCTGGTGCTCGTTCACGCCCCGCTGGACGACGCAGTTCAACTTGATGACCGGGAAACCGGCGGCGCGCGCGGCCTCGATGCCCGCGAGCACGTCGGCGACCTCGCCCCGGCCACCCGACATCGCATGGAACAAAGCCGGATCGAGCGCGTCGAGGCTGATCGTCACGCGACCCAGGCCCGCCTGCCGAAGCGCCGTCGCATGCCGGGGCAACAGCACGCCATTGGTGGTCAGGGCGATGTCCTCGATCCCGTCCACGCGCGACAGGCGCGCGACGAGGGCCGGCAGGTCCCGCCGCAGCAAGGGCTCGCCGCCGGTCAGGCGCAGCTTGCGCATGCCCAGGCGGGTGAAGGCGCGCACCAGGGTCTCGATCTCGTCGAAGGACAGGCGCGTGGCGGCGTCGAAGCCATAGTCGTCCGGCACTTCCCCGGCCGGCATGCAGTACGGACAACGGAAGTTGCAGGCTTCGATGACCGACAGCCGCAGGTCGTGCAAGGGACGATGCAGGCGATCGTGCAGGGGGGCGTCCTGCCCGTCCCGGCCAGCAGACGGGGCGGCGTCGCTCATACGTGCTCCACCGGCAGCGCCACCGGCGGCCGCAACGCGACCACCTCCCCGCTTTCCAGGACGCGATGCCCCCGTGCGCGGAGCGCGCGGGCATCGTCGAGGCTGGCGTAGTGGTAGAGCGCGCAGCGTGCAAGGAGTGCCGCCGGATATTCGCGCTCCAGGTCGTCGATGCCGCTATGCGAGGGGTTACCGACCAGCGCGCAGTCGTGCGCGACGAGTTCCCCGGCATCGGCCCAGCGGGCCAGTTGCTCCGGGATCGGGCGGGTGTCGCCGGTCCAGACCAGGCTGCCGCGCAGGCGCAATCCGAAGGCGCTGTCGGGCCAGTGGTGGCGCGTCGCGAAGACTTCCAGGCGCTCGCCTTCATGCCAGAAATGATCCCCGACCGGGATCATCTGGAACGCGTCCCAGAAGTTCACCCCGCCCTCGGCCAGGGCGTTGGGATAGCTGCCCACGCGCTGGTGCAGCAGGGGCACCAGCGGCGCCGGCACGTAGACCCGCACCCGGCCGCGCCATTGCGCATCGAACAGACTGTCGATGAACAGACGTTCGAAGCCGGCGACATGGTCCATGTGCGTGTGGGTCATGAACAGTGCGCGCGGGGGATGCCCGTAGTGGGACATGAACGCGGTCAGCCCCTCGGCACCGCAATCGATGCTCAGCCAGGGGGCGCCATCGCGCTCGATGGTCGCCATCGCCGAACCCAGCTCGACCGCGGCGGCGTTTCCCACCCCCTGCAGGCGCAAGCGCCACGCCACGTCCCCTCCACCTGGCCTCGCCATGTCCGTCCCGGCCTCCATGTTCAGTAGCCCCGCGACCAGACCGCGTCGTAGGCCGAGCGCAGGCGGTCGTAGTCGCGCTGGACCTCGGCGACGGGACGATCGCCACGGAGCTTGATCAGGGAGCGCTTGAGCCGCGACAGGTTCTTCTCGCGCCAACCGGTGGCCGGGATCCGCAGCTCGCCCCGGTCCAGGTCGATCACCCAGCCGTTGCCCGCCGAGTTGAACAGCAGGTTGTGCGCGTTGAGGTCGGCATGGTCGAGTCCGATCCGGTGGCTGCGTGCCACCAGCCGTCCCGCCGCTTCCCACGGCGCACCATCGGCGGCGACCACGGCCCGGTCGGCCAGCGAACGCACGTCTTCGATGCGATCCAGAAGGATCGCCGCCTGGTAGCGCAGGCCCTCCCTGCGGTAGAAGGCCGCGATCGGCCGCGGCACCGCGAGGCCGCGCCTGATCACCGCGCGGGTCAGGCGGAACTCGGCGAAACTGCGCGTACGGTTGGATCCATGCCACCAATAGCGGTCGCGGCTGAACTGCGCCGCCACGCCGCCGCGCAGGTAACGCCGCAGCACGGCCGGACCCACGGGGGTGTCGACGAACCAGGCGCCACCGCGGCCCCCGCTTTCGACGGCGCGTGCCTTGTCGCCCCAGAACGCGGGCGAAAACCAGTCGGGGGCGACTTGTCGCATGCGCTCCAGGTCGAACAGAATCGCGCCGTACCCGGTATCGTCCCGGAATGGCGTCAATCCTTCGGTGGCGTCGTAGCCGGTCATGGCCTTGGAGTCTAACAATTACAACGCCCCATTCACCTAGCGTTCCCGCCCCCGCATCGATCTGCCTGCTGCGGCTGTCCGCGCTGGGCGACGTCACCCACGTCCTGCCGCTGGTCCATACCCTGCAGGCGGCCTGGCCCGGGGTCCGCCTGGCCTGGGTGATCGGCCGTGGCGAGCACCGCCTGCTCGACGGGCTGCCCGGCGTGGACTTCATCGAATACGACAAGAAGACCGGCCTGGCCGGCATGCGCGAAGTCGGCCGCGGACTGCGCCAATGGCTGGGCGATGCCCCGCGTTTCGACGCCTTGCTGCAGATGCAGCTCGCTGCGCGCGCCAACCTGCTGTCGGCCTTCGTTCCCGCGCGCCGCCGGGTCGGCTACGACCGCACGCGTTCCAAGGAACTGCACGGCCTGTTCGTCAACGAACGCATCCCCGACCGTCCCGGGCTCCACGTGCTCGACGTGCTCGGCAGCTTCTGCGAACCCCTCGGCCTGCAACCGCTCCCCGCGCACTGGAACATGCCGGTGCCCGCGGACTCCTTCGAATGGGCCCGGGCGCAGTGGCCGGACGACGGGCGTCCCACGCTGATGATCTCACCCTGCTCGAGCCACGCCCTGCGCAACTGGCGCGCCGATCGCTACGCGGCCGTCGCCGACCACGCCGGCGCCCTGGGCTGGCGGGTCGTGCTGTGCGGTGGCCGCAGCGACCTCGAGCGTTCGACCGCCGACGCGATCATCGCGGCCATGCGCCATCCCGTGCTGGACCTGGTCGGCAAGGACACCCTCAAGCAACTTCCCGCCCTGCTCGCCCGTGCCGACCTGTTGATGACGCCGGATTCGGGGCCGATGCACATCGCCAATGCCATGGGCACCCGGGTCCTGGGCCTGCACGCCGCCACCGACCCCGCCCGCAGCGGTCCCTACAGCGACCGTCGCTACTGCGTCGACCGCTACGACGATGCCGCGCGCCGCTTCCTGGGCAAACCCGCGAGCGCCCTTCGCTGGGGCACCAAGGTCGAGCGCGAAGGCGTGATGGACCTGATCACGGTCGAGGATGCGATCGCCGCGTTCGAGCGCCATCGTGCCGACCACCCCCCGTCCACCCCTTCCCCACTGGAGCTGCGCTGATGGCCTCCTGGTTCACCGTCATGGCCCCGCTGCTGCCGGAACTGGTCCGCGCCGCACGGCCGATGTTCACCCGCAACGCCGAGCCCTCGCAGGTGCCCAAGCAGATCGCCGAGCTGCAGGACGCGGTCCTGCACAACGACCAGGCGATCAAGACCGTCGCCGGGGAGATGGAGCAGACGCTGGCCACCCTGACGCGTGCCTCCCAGGAACTGGAGAACACCCTGCTCGGGCTGCGGCACGCGCTCGCCGCGCAGGAAAAGCGCCTGCACCGGGCCAACATGATCGCCGTGGTCGCGGCCACCGCGGCCCTGCTGGCGTTCGCGGTCGCGGCCTTCGCCCTGGCGAACTGAGCTCGCCGCGCCGGCGGCAGCCAGGTCCGGAAACGGCGAGAACGCCCGCTCCCGGCGGGCGAGGATGGCGTTCCTTCCCACGGAGCGCCGACACATGGCAGCCTCACCCCACTTCCGCATCACCGCCCTGTCCCCCGACGCATTCGAGGCCTTGTTCGACCTCGACGATGCGGCGCTCGCCGCGCGTGGCGCCCGACGCTTCGTGGCCGACCAGCCACGCGCTTACCACTGCCGGGTCAGCCTGGTCGACGCCGACATCGGCGAAGAAGTATTGCTCGCCGCCCATCCGCACCACGTCAGCCCCTCGCCCTACCGGGCGTCGGGCGCGATCTTCGTGCGCAGGCAGGCCCGCCAGGCGAGCCCCGGCCTCGACGAGGTGCCGCCGCGCTTCCGCAGCAAGCTGCTTTCGGTCAGGGGCTACGGCTCCAATGGCGACCTGCTCGACGCGGACGTGGTCCCCGGCGATGAGCTTGAACCCTGCATCCGGGCCCTGCTCGAGCGCGGCGAGGTCGAATTCCTGCACCTGCACCACGCCCGCCACGGGTGCTACC
>JAUIJO010000163.1 GCA_030431185.1 Gammaproteobacteria bacterium
TCTCGGCATGCGCCAGCAGGGTGCGCGCCAGCCCCTGGCCCTCGAAACGGGAATCGACCGCGAGGTCGGAGACATGGCAGGTCGCCGCGCCGCCGAAGAAGTCCCGGTCCAGTTGCAGGTGCACGAAACCGGCGGGATCGCCGTCCACCTCCACCACGAAGAAACGGGAATGCGCCGGGCGTTCCTCCAGGTGCCGGGCCAGGTCGGCGCGCACGCCGGCGCCCACGGTCTCGCGACTGCGGCCACGGGGCAGGGGGAACTCGCTGAACCGTTCGACGAAGCCCAGGATGAAGGCGTCGTCCGCCCGGGTGGCCGGGCGGATGGCGGGGTGCGGGCTCACGCGCCGCCCAGTTCCGGGAGCGAAGCGAGGCCGCTCTCGATCGCGGCCGCGTGCATCCCCGCCCGCGGCAGGATGCGGGCAAAGTAGAACCTGGCGGTGTCGCGCTTGTCCTGCTTGAACGATTCCGGCTGCGGGGAAGCGTCGGCCGCCGCCACGCTGCGTGCCCACCAGTAGGCGAGGGCGACGTAGCCCGAATACATCAGGTAATCGAAGGCGGCCGCACCGATCTCGTCGGCATTGCCGGCCGCGGCCTTCGCCACGCCGGTGGTCAGTCGTTGCCACTCGGCGGCCTTTTCGGCGAGCGGCGCGACGAAGGGCGCCAGGCGCTCGTCGCCGGCGTGCCCGGCGCAGAACGACTCGATCATCGCCAGCATCACCTTCAGTCCCGCTCCCTGCAGCTGGATGACCTTGCGCCCCAGCAGGTCGAGCGCCTGGATGCCCGTCGTGCCCTCGTACAAGGTGGTGATCCGCGCGTCGCGCGCCAGTTGCTCCATGCCGTGCTCGGCGATGTAGCCGTGTCCCCCGAAGCACTGGAGGGCGTGGTACGTGCATTCCACGCTCCACTCGGTCAGGCAGGCCTTGACGATGGGGGTCATGAAACCCAGCAGGGCGTCGGCCGACTGCCGCGCCGCCTCGTCGTCGACATCGCCGTGGGCTTCGTCGAGCAGCAGGGCGCTGTGGTAGGCCATCGCGCGACCGCCCTCGACGAGGGCCTTGCAGGTCATCAGCATGCGGCGTACGTCGGGGTGGACGATGATGGGGTCGGCTGCCTTGTCCGGCTCGCGCGGGCCACTGAGCGCACGCATCTGCAGGCGTTCGCGCGAATAGCGCAGGGCGTTCTGGAGGGCCCGGTCGGAGAGGCCCAGGCCCTGCAGGCCGACGGCGAGGCGGGCGGAGTTCATCATGGTGAACATGCCCATCAGGCCTTTGTGCGGCTGCCCGACCAGATGGCCCTGCGCACCGTCGAAGTTCAGCACGCAGGTGGCCGAGCCGTGGATGCCCATCTTGTGCTCGAGGCTGGCGCATCGCACCGCGTTCGCCTCGCCCATCGCGCCCTGCCGGTCCACCTGGACCTTGGGGACCACGAACAGGGAAATGCCCTTGCTGCCGGCAGGGGCGCCGGGGAGGCGGGCCAGCACCAGGTGGACGATGTTGTCGGTGAAGTCGTGCTCGCCGGCGGTGATGAAGATCTTGGTGCCGGTGATGGCGTAGCTGCCGTCGTCTCTGGGCTCGGCGCGCGTCTTCAGCAGGCCCAGGTCGCTGCCGCAGTGTGGTTCGGTCAGGCACATGGTGCCGGTCCAGCGACCTTCGACGAGCGGCTTCAGGAATGCCTCGCGCTGCCAGTCCTCGCCATGGTGCAGCAGGGCTTCGGTGGCGCCGTGCGACAGCAGCGGGAAATTGCCCCAGGAGAGGTTGGCCGCGTCGATCATCTCCTTGATCGGCACCCCGGCGGCGTGCGGCAGGCCCTGGCCGCCGAACGCCGTGGGCGAGGACAAGCCCGCCCAGCCGCCCGCGGCATACTCGGCGTAGGCTTCCTTGAAGCCCGGCGGCGTGGTGACCTGGCCACTGGCCTTGTCGAGTGTGCATCCCGCCTGGTCGCCCACCGCATTGAGCGGCGCGAGCACGGTTTCGCAGAAGCGCGCGCCTTCGTCCATCACGGCGTCGAGGATGTCGCGGGTGGCGTCGGTGAAGCCGAGGCGCTGGAAGGCGGCGTCGGCATGGAGGACGTCGAACAGGACGAAGCGGATGTCGTCGACGGGGGCTTTGTAAGTGCTCATCGGGAACCGTGTGGGAGGAATGGGACGCGCGCGGGGATCAGCGAAGCACGCCGGGCAGGCCGGGTGCGGGACTCAACGCGCTCTTGCGCTCGACGTCGAACGTGCGCGGCCGGGTGCTCTCGTCGGGCGTGGCCACGACCGTGCCGGCCAGGGCGTAGGGCATGCTCCGGCCCGCGGCCAGCGCATCCGCGGCGGCGAGCTTCGCGGCGGCGGCGGGAAGCACGCGCGCCTCCACGACGTCGGCCGACTCCGGGCCGATGTTGAGCGCGGGACTGGCCCGCAATGCGCCGGCCTCCTGGCCATCGGCCTGCAGCGCCAGGTCGAAGCTGTCGAAGCGCATCGGGATGCTGCTGTAGTTCTCCAGGCGCACCTGCGCCGTCCAGCTGCCGTCCGCGTTCACCGTCAACTGCTGCAGGCGGGCCGCGGGCTCGGACACGCGGCGGACCGGGCCGCTGGAACAGGCGGCGAGCGCAAGCAGCAGGCAAGCCGTGACCGCGATGCGGGGGCCATGCGTCCAGGACCGTGTCTTCATGTGTGCCATGCCTTCGGAAAGTGTGGGGCCGGCCACGAGAATACTACGGCGCATGGTGACGCCGGCCCGGTCGGAGACGGGCTGCGTCCGCGGCGATCCCGTCGCCCCCCTCGCGCAAGCGGCTAGGAGGGGAACACCACCACCTGGCGGATCGCTTCGCCGCTGGCGAGGCGGTCGAAACCGCTGTTGATCTCGTCCAGTGCCAGGGTATGCGTCAGCAGGCGCTCGACGGGCAGGCGGCCGCTGCGATGCAGGGCGATGTAGCGGGGGATGTCGCGGCCGGGTACCGCCGAGCCCATGTAGGAGCCCCGTACGCAACGTTCCTCGGCCACCAGGCTGACCGCCGGCACGCTGAACATGCGGTCCGGCGCGGGCAGTCCGACCGTGATCGTCGTGCCCCCGCGTCGCGTCGCCGCGTACGCCTGCGCGAGCACGCGCTCGTTGCCCACCGACTCGATCGCATGCTCGACCCCGCCGCCGGTGACCTCCCGGATCGCCTCGACCGGATCGGTGTCGCGCGCGTCGATGCAGTGGCTGGCGCCGAGCGAACGCGCCAGTTCCAGTTTGGCGGGCACGACATCGACGGCGATGAGCGGGTGCGCCGATGCCGCCGCCCCGCCCAGCAGGGCCGCCAGTCCCACCCCGCCCAGGCCGAAGATCGCGACGCTTTCCCCTGCCCGGACCCGGGCGGTGTTGACCACCGCGCCCACGCCCGTCATCACCGCGCAGCCAAACAGGGCGGCGATCTCCGGCGCGAGGTCGGGGTCGACGCGCACCGCCGAACGTGCCGACACCACCGTGCATTCGCTGAAGCACGAGACACCCAGGTGGTGCTGCAGCGGCGCGTCGCCCGCACCCCGCCAGCGACGTCCGCCGCCGATCAGCCGGCCCTCCGCGTTGGCCATCGCGCCGGGCTCGCACAACACCGGCCGCCCACTCGCGCAGGGTAGGCAGTGGCCGCACATCGGCACGAAGGAAAACACCACCCGGTCCCCGACCCGGAAGCCGTCGGTGTCGCGGCCAAGCTCGATCACTTCGCCCACCGCTTCGTGGCCCAGCACCATCGGCAGCGGGCGTGGACGCGATCCGTCGATCACCGACAGGTCGGAGTGGCACAGGCCCGCCGCCAGCACGCGTACCCGAAGTTCGCCCGCGCCGGGGTCGGCCAGCGCCACGGTTTCGATCCGCAGCGGCAGCGACTGCGAGTAGGGGGCCGGCAAGCCCATCTGGCGCAGTACCGCGGCGCGCACGTTCATGCGTCCCCTCCCTGCGCCGCGGCCGTCGACTGGAGGGGCTCGAGTGCCGCGCGGATCGAGGCGGGTATCGGATGCGAGCGCCTCGTGGCGCGATCGATGAACACATGCACGAACCAGCCCACGGCGGCGGGCGAATCCTGGCCGGGGCGGAACAGCCCGATCCCGTAGCGGACGCTCGAGTTGCCCAGGTGCTCGACCCTCAGGCCGGCCTCGACCGTCTCCGGGAAGGCCAGCTCGCTGTGGAACCGGCAGTGCGATTCCGCGCACAGGCCGATCACGCCGCCCCGATGGATGTCGAGGCCACCGCGCGTGATCAGGAAGGTGTTGATGACGGTGTCGAAGTAGCTGTAGTACTCCACGTTGTTGACGTGGCCGTAAACGTCGTTGTCCTTCCAGCGGGTCGGGATCGGCAGGAAGTGGCCGAAGTCTTCGCGCGTGCTCATGCGGTCTCCGTGGGGTCGTTTGCGATGTCAGCCTTGCCGGCCTTCGAGGGGCGTGGGGCGCGCCGGCGGGGTGGCTGCGTCCTGGGCCGGTTCCGGCTTGAAGCCGACCAGCAGCAGGCACGTCGCCACGCCGACCGTCAGGCCCAGCCAGGGGTCGAGCAGGGCGAGCGCGGCACCGATCAGCATCGCCGCGCCCCGCGCGCTCGCGTCGCGCGGGATGGCCATGCCGATGTAGGCGCATGCGAATCCGGTCAGCACCAGCGTCAGCGACAGCGCGATGCCGAGCAGGGGCTTGAGCGCGGTCAGCAAGGGCAGCATGAAATAGATGAAGGGCAGGCCCATGAGGTAGTAGGAGATCAACCCGCTGTGCAGGTCCGGCACCGCGCGCGGCCCCTCCTTCCAGCGCTTGACCACGATCACGTGGACCCCGGTCCACAGGCTGCCCTGGGTGGTGAAGAACGGGGTGACGAGCGCGGAGAGCGCATTGCGGATCGAGAGCGCCAGGTGCGAGCGGCTGGTGTTGATGTCGACGGGGTCGTCGGGCCGGGCCGGTGCTGCCTCGCGGATCACGGCGTCGCCGGTGACCCAGTCGCCGAACTGGATGACGTAGGTGATGAGGACCAGCGGAATCCCGGCCAGGTACATCTCCAGGGGCGGCCAGCCGATGCTGAAGGGCGACATCTTCGCGATCGCGTCGCCGACCGGGGGCAGCAGCCAGCCCCACTGGATCTCGTACTGCACCTCGCCGACCAGCGGGCCGATGACCGCCGCCGCGATGAAGCCGGGGAGCAGTCCCAGGGCCGCCAGCAGGGCGAGGGGGCGATGGCGTTCGATGAGGCCGCGGAAGGGCACCGAGAACAGGAACACCAGGCAGACCGCGCAGGCCACCGCGGTGGCGATGGGTTGCGCCATCACCAGGTCTTCGTCGGTGAGGACCCGGCGGAATGCCGACAGGGCGGCGCCGAGCAGGATGCCGGCCTTGAGCGTGGAGGGCAGCCAGCGCATCAGCCGTCGCCCGAGTCCCGTGATCCCGAGCGCGAACACCAGTGCCGCGTAGCTCAACGAGAGCGCGGTCATGGCCTGGAAGCGGCTGTCGGGATCGGGATAGCCGCTGATCACGTAGGCCAGCGCCAGCGGCAGGGCCGCGGTGGTCCAGCCCGGCGCGTAGGGTTCGCCGAAGACGTACAGCGAGGACACGATGAGGATGCTGTTGAGCAGCACGCAGGCCACCGCCTGCTCGAAGCTCATCCCGAAATACCCGCTCAGCACCGGGACCAGGGCAAGCCCGGTGGCGGTGGCGACCAGCGTGCCCTGCAGGAACTCCGGCCAGAGCAGCCTGGAGTGCAGGAACGGCAGCCGGAACGTGAACGGCCCCCAGCGCCACCCCGTCGATGTGGCGCCTTGTCGTGTCTGTTCCATCGTCCCCTCCCAGGTGATGCGCCGGATGCGCGTGATGTGCGTGGGCGTGTTCGTGGACGCCTGTGGGCGCCTGTCGGCTCAGAACCGGCCTTCCACTTTCTCGAACACGGTGTTGCGCAGGGCCACCAGCTTCGGTCCGAAGTCCTGGATCAGCTTTTCGCGGGTCATCACCGAGATGCGCCCGCTGCAGTTGAACGACAGCACCCGGCTGCGGTCGGCGGAGGTCATCGGCACGCCGACCGCGAACACGTCCGGGTTCCACTCGCCCATCGAGAAGCAGAAGCCGTAGGTTTCGTACTCCTCGCGCGCACGGACGATGCCGGCGTGGATGCGGGGCCACTGCGCGGGATCGCAGTCGCTCCTGAGTTCCGCCAGGCGCTGCTCGAACAGTTCCGGCGGCCGCGCCGCGAGGTCGGCCCGGCCCAGCGCGGTAGAGCCATGCGGCACGCGCATGCCCGGGGCCAGGTTGAGCTGGAACGTGTGGTCGCCCTGGCAGACTTCCAGCAGGATCATCCGCAGTCCGTCCGCCGCGCCCAGCATCACCGCCGACTGCGTGTACTCGGCCAGTTCCTTCATCAACGGGCGGGCGACGGAGACCACGTCGTTGTTCTTCATGTACGCATGGCTGAGACCGAGGACCGCCGTGCCCAGGGCGTACTTCTCCAGCGTCGCCGAGTACTCGAGGTAGCCGAGCGAGGCGAGGGTGAAGGTCAGGCGCGAGACCGTCGGCTTGGGCAGCAGCGTCTGCCGGGCGATCTCCTGGTTGCCCAGGTATCGGTCGCCATGTTCGAAACACCGCAGGATGGCGAACGCGCGCCCGACGGAATTGACGAACTGCGCATGCGATTCGTCGAAGGGGCGGTTGAAGACGTCGGCGTTGCGTTTGGGGCTTCCCATCGGGGTTCCTGGATCAAGCGGCCTGTGGGCGGGGGCGGCGGCGCGCGTATGGGTTTGCGGTCGGTGGGAGCGGCTCGAATGCGTGCCCGGGGAGGTCCCGGCGGTGCCCGCTGGCGTCCGAAGCGCCAATGGACGGGGCAGGCATTCTTGCGCTCTTTATTTCGTTATATGGAACTTAGTTCCGAAAGAATGAATTCCGCGCAAGTGTGGAGGGGAGGCGAACAAGCTGTCAAATACCGCGATAAATGTTGCTTTGCACCATAAAAATGGATACTTGCGGGTATTGAATGCGTCCAGATAGCACGCTAGATTGTTTCAAGAAACAGAAACTTAATTTCGTATAGCGGAATTATCAATGTTTGAAGTGCATCTGCCATGAGCCGGATCCGCAGCCCATTCCGCCCTTGACCGAGAGTCCATGAACACACCTGCCAACCTCTTCAACCTCGAAGGCCGCACCGCCCTGGTGACCGGTGGCTCGCGCGGCCTCGGCCTGCAGATCGCCGAGGCGCTCGGCGACTACGGTGCGCGCGTCCTGTTGTCGGCGCGCAAGGAAGCCGAACTGACCCAGGCGGTCGAGCAGCTGCGTGCGCGTGGCATCG
>JAUIJO010000164.1 GCA_030431185.1 Gammaproteobacteria bacterium
TCGACGCCGCCTGCGGCCAGCTCAAGGGCCAGGTGACCGACAAGACCCGCCGCCAGGCGGCCTTCCTCAAGACACTGCAATCGCAGGGAGCAGGTGATGCCGCGGCGTGAAGCCCGATTGCCGATGAACGTCCCCGGGCTGGCGCGGCTGGCCCATCCGATCCTCATGTCCGCGCTCGTCGTTTTCGCGATGGGCGCATGCAGCCGGCTCAGCTTCGTCCGGCCCGACCTCAACGATTTCGAGTACAAGCAGGTCGCACCCGACTTCCAGGCCAGCGACGGCGATCGCGGCCAGTCCTCGTCGCGGGCGCTGCTCGCCAGCCGGCAGGGGCAGCAGGCACTGGCCGAAGGCCGGATCGACGAAGCCGAGGACGCGGCCCGGCAGGCCCTTGAGTTCGACGACCGCTCCGCCCCCGCATTGACCCTGATGGCGTCGATCGAGGCGCGCAGGGGTCGCGAGGCCAGCGCCGGCCAGTACTACCGCAAGGCCGTGGACGCATATCCCCGCGGGACCAGCTTCAACAACTACGGCATCTGGATGTGCCGGCAGGCCGGCCGCGAAGGGGAATCGCTCGAGTGGTTCAACCGCGCCCTGGCCGACCCGGGTTACGCGACGCCGTCCTTCGCCATGGCCAACGCCGGCGCATGCGCTGACAAGGCCGGTCGGGCCGTCGAGGCGGGTAAGTACCTCGACGCCGCGCTCCGGATCGATCCCGACAACCCGGTGGCGCTGGGGATGATGGCGGAGCGCGAGCTTCGGGCCGGGAACGCCTTCCAGGCCCGCGCGTTTTCCGAGCGACGGCTGTCCGCGGCGCCCGCGGATCCGCACTCGCTGATGCTTGCGTCACAGATTGAGCGGCAACTCGGCGACAACGCCGCTGCGGATCGCTATGTTCAGAGACTGAGGGCGGAGTTCCCGGCGGCAATGGGCTCCGATACGGGGGAGAGTGGTACACCATGAATGAGTTCAACCCAAGCCAATCCGGTCCGGAGCCGTCCGCGACGGGCCCGAGCTGCGGCCATCGCCTGCGCCAGGCGCGCGAGGCCGCGGGCATGTCGCGCGAGGAAGTCGCCTCGCGCCTCCACATGCCGGCCAGGATCGTCCAGTCGCTGGAGAACGACGACTGGGACGCCTTGGGCGCGACCATCTTCGTTCGCGGCCAGCTCAGGAGTTATGCGCGCCTGCTCAAGCTCGACCTGGACGTGGATGCCTGCCTCGACCGGGCCGAAGTCGCCCCGGTGGCGCCCCCTGAGCTCGTCAGCTACAGCCATACCCCCCGCTATCGTCGCGTGCTGGAGCAGGCGACGCGGCGGGCGATCTATATCGTCATGACCCTGGCCATCGCGGTGCCCGCCTGGTTCGCGACTGGACCCCACCTCGGCAGGAACGCACCCGCGACGCAGTCGCTCGAGGTGCCGGACGACCTGGTGCTGCCGGCGTCGAACCCGCCGGCGCCGGCCCGCGTGCAGGTGAAGCCGCGCACGCCCGTGGTGGCGTCGATGACGCCGCGTCCCGTGGCCTCCGGGCCCGCCGGGACTGGACTCGTACTCGAGTTCAAGGACGAAAGCTGGGTCGAGCTGTTCGATGCCGACGGCCGCACGGTCGAGAAGGGCCTGCTCGGCGCCGGCGAAAGCCGCCGCTTCGAACCGGGCGAGGTGGCCAGCGTCAAGCTCGGCAATGCCGCGGCCGTGCAGGTCCAGGCCGGGGGCGAGACCCTTGACCTGGCGCCGTTCAGTCGAGGCACGGTGGCGCGCTTTAAGCTATCCTCTGACGGTTCCGTGGTGCCGGCATCGGAGTAAGCGATTCCGGCCAATCGCGGCTTGAATCCCTCCACTGGCCCAGGCCAGAGACCGGGACCCGACAGCCGGCCGCAAGGCCGGCTGCGGTGTTTCCCCCGACCGTGCAGGTAGCTGACACCCAATGGCAATCGACGAACTCCTCGACGAACACGAACAAAGCGAACGCGTCCTGCAGTGGCTGCGCCAGAATGCGCTGGGCCTGATCGGCGGCATCGCCCTGGGCCTGGGCGCGATCGGCGGATGGAAATGGTGGCAGCACCGGACCGCCCAGGAGCAGCTGGCCGAGGCTGACCGTTACTCGCTCGCCGTGGAAGCCATCGACGCCGGCCAGGCGGACGCCCCCGAGCTCACTGCGTCCCTCAAGCC
This sequence comes from Gammaproteobacteria bacterium, assembly GCA_030431185.1. Lineage (GTDB taxonomy): Bacteria > Pseudomonadota > Gammaproteobacteria > Xanthomonadales > Xanthomonadaceae > Marilutibacter. The sequence continues at coordinate 2,166 of JAUIJO010000164.1, forward strand.
CGGCATGTTGTCCACGCTGGCGGCGCTGGAGCTGGCCAAGTCGCAGGCCGTGGCGGGTGAGTCCGATGCCGCCATCGCCACCTTGCGCGGCGTCAGCGCGGCCGACCCGGCGCTCCGCGCCGTGATCGAGCAGCGCCTGGCGCGCCTGCTGATCGACAACGAGCAGGCCGCCGAAGCGGTCAAGCTGGTGTCGAGCGACGAGAGCACGAGTGGCCTCGAGGTGCTGGGCGACGCCCACCATGCCCTCGGCGACGAAGAGGCTGCCCGCACGTCCTACGAGAAGGCATTGGCGAAGATGGACGTCGGCTCCCCGCTGCGTCGCCTGCTCGAACTCAAACTCACCGAAGTCGGCGGCGTGCCTGCCGAAGACGAGGCCCAGTCCTGATGAAGTCCGTTCTCAAGCGTTCGCTGCCGATCCTGTTGCGCGGCACCCTGTTGGTTTCCTCCGTCGTCGCGCTCGGTGCGTGCAGCACCATGAAGGGCTGGTTTGGCGGGGGCAAGGAAAAGCCGAATGAGCCGGCCGCACTCGTCGAGTTCACTCCCACCCAGTCCGTGTCCGAACTCTGGTCGGCGAACGTCGGCAAGGGCGAGGGACGCATGGGCGCCGGCCAGGGCCCCGCGGTCGCCGATGGCCGCGTCTATGCCGCGGCGGTGAAGGGCGGTGTCTCCGCGCTGGACCTGCGCACCGGCAGCCGTCTCTGGCACTACGACAGCGACCTCCCGCTCAGCGGTGGCCCGGGCGTGGGCGATGGTCTCGTGGTGGTGGGTTCGCTGGATGGCGTGGTGATCGCCCTGGACGCCGAAACCGGCGCGGAGCGATGGCAGGCCCAGGTCCCCAATGAAGTGATCGCGGCGCCCGCGGTCGGCATGGGGCTGGTGCTGGTGCGTTCGAACGACAACCGGGTGACCGCTTTCGACGCGGCGAGCGGGGAGCGGCGCTGGTTCTGGAACCACGACGTGCCGACGCTTTCCGTGCGCGGCAACGACTCGCCGCTGCTGGGCCCGGGCTTCGTGTTCGTCGGCAACGACGACGGTACCGTCTCGGCGCTCTCGGTCACCGACGGTCGTCCCTTGTGGGAGCAGGCCGTGGGACAGCAGGAGGGCCGCACCGAGCTCGACCGCATGTCCGACATCGACGGCACCCCTGTGCTGGACGGGCAGGTCATCTTCGCCACCAGTTACGAAGGGCGCACCCTCGCCATCGACGGTCCCAGCGGTCGTCCCATGTGGGGTGCCCAGGAAGGTGGCGCAGGCCGCATCGGAGTGGCCTCGGATCGCCTGGTGGTGTCCTCGCCCAGCGGCAGCGTGTACGCACTGGACAAGCGCAGCGGCTCGGCCTTCTGGCAGCAGCCGGCCTTGGCCCGCCGCAACCTGACCGGGGCCGCGATCCAGGGCGACTACGCCGTGGTCGGCGATTTCGAGGGCTACCTGCACTGGATGAAGCTCGACAACGGTGAATTCGCCGCGCGCGCGCGCGCCGGACGCGATCCGCTGCGGGCCGCCCCGGTGGTGGCCGACGGCGTCCTGCTGGTCCAGAACGTGGACGGTCGCCTGAGCGCGTTCTCGCTGCAGTAGCGCGCCACCTGCCGGCCCCGGGGCTGGCGACAGGGCCGGGCAAGAGGCCACCCCGGGGTGCGCCGGTCCGCGCTTTGATACACACTGCCACGGTCGACGGGTGCTCCGGTGCCTGTCGACCGTTGTCGTTTCCATCCGCTGCGCCCGTCCCCGGACGGTCGCGCTCGAATCTTTTCCAGGCTGCATCTATGCTCCCGCTCGTCGCCCTCGTCGGCCGCCCCAACGTCGGAAAGTCCACGTTGTTCAATGTCCTGACCCGTACCCGGGACGCGCTGGTGCACGACGAACCCGGCGTCACCCGCGACCGGCACTACGGCGTGTGCAGGCCCGAGGGGCGCCGGCATTTCGCTGTCGTGGACACGGGCGGAATCGCCGGCGAGGACGAAGGACTGGTCGGCGCGACGACCCGCCAGGCGCGGGCGGCGGCCGAAGAGGCGGACCTGGTGCTGTTCATCGTCGACGGGCGCGAAGGCGCGTCGGCACTGGACGACGAGATCCTGGCCTGGCTGCGCAAGACGGCGCGTCCGACGTTGCTGGTGGTGAACAAGACCGACGGCCTCGACAGCGATGCGGCCATCAACGAGTTCTCCCGCTATGGTTTCGGCGACGCGATCGACGTCTCCTCGGCGCACCGGCGTGGCATCGACGAACTGATCGACGAGGTCATCGGGCGCCTGCCGGAGGAGGGGGCGCAGGTCGAGCTCGACAGCGACCCGGACCGCGTCCGCATCGCCTTCATCGGCCGCCCCAACGTGGGCAAGTCCACGCTGGTGAACCGCCTGCTCGGCGAAGAACGCATGATCGCGTCCGAGGTGCCGGGGACCACGCGCGATTCGGTCGCGATCGACATGGAACGCGACGGACGCCTGTATCGCCTGGTCGACACGGCCGGCGTGCGGCGCAAGGCGCGTGTGGAGGAAGCCGTCGAGAAATTCTCGATCATCAAGACCCTGCAGGCGATCGAGCAGTGCCAGGTCGCGGTGATCATGCTCGATGCCACCGAAGGCGTCACCGACCAGGATGCCACGGTGCTGGCCCTGGCCCTGGATGCGGGGCGCGCCCTCGTGGTCGCGGTCAACAAGTGGGACGGCCTGAGCGACTACCAGCGCGAGCAGGCGGAAGCGATGCTCACCCGCAAGCTCGGTTTCGTGGCCTGGGCCGAGGCGGTCCGCATCAGCGCCAAGCATGGCTCGGGGCTGCGCGAGCTGTTCCGCGCGGTGCATCGCGCGCACGCATCGGCGACGCGCGTGTTCGGCACCACCGAGGTCAACAATGCGCTCGAGGCCGCCTACACCAGCAATCCGCCGGCGACCGTGCGCGGCCATGTCGCCAAGCTGCGATTCGGCCATCCTTCGGGGACCAATCCGCCGACCTTCGTGATCCATGGCACGCGCCTGCGCACCCTGACCGACACCTACAAGCGCTACCTGGAGAACTTCTTCCGCAAGCGTTTCAAGCTGGTGGGCACGCCGGTGCGTTTCGTCTTCAAGGAAGGCAGCAATCCGTACGAAGGGAAGAAGAACCCCCTCACCGAGCGCCAGATCGCCAAGAAGCGACGGCTGATCAAGCACGTCAAGCGACGCTGATCGAGGGTGTCGCTCTGGCCGGGTCCGGATGGGCACGGCACAATGGCACTTTGCGCGCCGGGTTCACGATGCCTGCTGGAGTTTCCCCCGATACCGTGACCGTGGGCCTGCTGGCCGGGGGCCGTGGCACGCGCCTGGGCGGGGTCGACAAGGCCTGGCTGGAGCGCGACGGCCAGTCACAGGTGGCCTGGCTCGCCGGGCAACTGGCCCGCCATGCCTGGCCGGTCCTGGTGAGCGCCAATACGCATCCCGGGCGATATCACGCGCTGGGCCTGCATGCGGTTCCAGACCGTCGTCCGGACCAGGGACCCCTGGCGGGCATCGCGACCCTCGCGGATGCCTGCCAGACGCCCTGGCTGCTGACCCTGCCCGTCGACCTGGTGGCCCTCGACCCGGGGCTGGACGCGCTGGTGGCGATGGCGGGTGCCGCGGGCGGCGTCGCCGAGGACGACGATGGCCTGCAGCCCCTGGTGGCACTGTGGGACGTTGCGAGGCTGCGGCCGGCCATCGATGCGGCGCTCGGGGTCGGCCGGCTGGCGGTGCACGACCTCCAGGCGCGCCTGGGCATGCCTGCCTGCCGCCTGACCGGCATGCGTTTCGGCAACCTCAACACCCCGCGGGACCTGGCCGATGCCGGCCTGCGGATACCCCCCCAGTCGGAGGCGAGCGTTCGATGAGCCCCGGTTACCCGACCCGCCTTTCTTTCGACGAAGCCCTGGCCAGCGTGCGCGATGTCGGCGCGAGGCATCGCCTGGAGGTCGAAACCGTTCCGCTGCGCCACTGCCATGGCCGGGCCCTGGCCGCCGACGTGGTGGCGCCGATCGCACTTCCGCCCTTCGACAACAGCGCGATGGACGGGTTCGCCGTTCGCCACGCCGACCTCCACGGCGACGAAACCTCCCTCGTGCTCGCGGGCGAGCAGTTCGCCGGTGTCGCCAATGGGCGGGCACTGGCGCCGGGACACTGCATCCGCATCACCACCGGCGCGCCCATGCCGACCGGCGCGGATACCGTCGTCATCAAGGAGGATGTGCGGATCGAGGGCGGCACGGTGGTCGTGCCCGCGGGCATTCCCAGGGGAACCCATGTCCGTGTCGCCGGCGAGGATGTCGCCCTGGGCGACACCGTCCTGCGCGCGGGCGAACGCCTGTTCCCGGCGCGCGTGTCGCTGGCCGCCTCGCTCGGCCTTCCCGGCCTGCCGGTGTCGCGCAGGCCGACGGTCGCGGTGTTCACGAGCGGCGACGAACTGGTCGAGCCGGGGCTTCCCCTGCAGCCCGGCCAGATCCACGACAGCAACCGTGAGCTGCTCATGGGCCTGCTGCGCGCGGAGGGGCTGGAGCCCACGGCCTGGCCGCGACTGCCCGACGAGCCGCGCCAGGTGGAGATCGCGCTGCGCGATGCCGCCTGCGCCTTCGACCTGGTGATCACCTGCGGCGCGGTGTCGGCGGGGGAGAAGGACCACATTCCCGGGGTCCTCGAGCGATTCGGGGACATCCATTTCTGGAAGGTCATGATGAAGCCCGGCATGCCCTTGCTGTTCGGCAGCATGGACCGGTGTCGTTTCCTGGGCCTGCCGGGCAATCCCGTCTCGGTGCTGGCGACCTGGCTTGCCCTGGGGCGGCCGCTGGTCGATGCCATGCAGGGCATGCAGGACGCGCGTCCGGCGTGGCGCGCACGGCTGGCCGCCGGGATCGAGAAGCGGCACGCGCGGCGCGAGTTCCAGCGCGCCCGCCTGGGCGCTTCGGACGACGGCGTGCTGTGGGTCGATCCCCATCCAGCGACCGGTTCGAACCGCTTGCGTGCGGTGGCCGACTCCAACGCGCTGGTCATCGTGCCAGAGGGGCCGCAGTCGCTGGTCGCCGGCAGTACGGTCGAGGTGCTGGTCTATGCCTGAGCCGGACGTCGAACGCATCGAACGCATCGAGCC
>JAUIJO010000165.1 GCA_030431185.1 Gammaproteobacteria bacterium
AGAAGCCGGGCGACGCGTCCTCGTCCAGGCCGGTGATCATGCAGTCCTGCCCGAGGTCGTCGCCGGGATAGGGCAGCTCGCCCGCCGCATGCTCCGAGCACATGTACGGCGCCTGGAACAACGGATGTGCGAGTACCTGTTCGATCGGACCTTCTGCCGGCGCCGGTACCGGCGGCTCGGCGCGGACGGGCGAGAAGGCGCAGGCGAGGAGGAGGAGAGCGAGGGTGCGCATGGGGGGCGTCCCGGATCCTGGGGGGTCCAGCGTATCGCGGCCCCCCTGGCGTTCGAACGCCAGGAAGTCCCCCTGACTTTCCACAGGGCGCCTCGCCCCCACGCGCGCCGCGGCAGGGGGCGTCTAGGCAGCCCGCCGCCGGCCCCTGCCCACATACGGCAGGGCGAACAGGTAGAGGCCCGACAGCCACTGGACGAAGAGCGGCGGCAGCGGCGCGTAGGTCAGCCAGGGCGGCGGTTCGCCCGACGCGACCGCGCGCCAGGCGAAGTTGGCGACCACGGTGAGCGAGAACACGATCGACACCCACCGGTGGGAGGCCCGCATCCAGCCGGCGACGCTCACTGCGGCCGCCCCGTCGGCGTCGCGGACCGGGCCTGGATCATCTTCCACCCGTTGCCGGAGGGGTCGCGGAAGCCGGCGTCCACGCTGCCGTAGCGCTCGACCGGGGCCTGGGTGAACTCGACCCCGGCCGCTTGCAGCCGCTCGTAGCTGGCGCGGCAGTCGTCGACCCGCAACACCAGCGGCGGCATCGCCCCCTTGGCGACCGCCTCGTCCAGCGCACGCGCGGTGGCGGCGTCGTGGACCGGCGGGCCGGGCTTGAACAGGCCGAGCTGGAAGCCGGCGTGGTCCGGCGCCTGCACGGTGAGCCAGCGATAGTCGCCGTTGCGGACGTCCGTGTGGACCTCGAACCCCAACCGCTCGACATAGAACGCCAGGGCCTCGTCCTGGTCGCGCACGTACAGGCCGACCACATCGATCGCGTGTGTCATGGAACCTCCTTGGTGTGAGGCGCTACTGTCCCAGCGGTCCGCGCCCGGCGCTTCTCCGAAACTGCGCTCTTCAGGTCGGGGCGCTGCGCCGCGCGCACGAGGCACTCCGGGACGCGTTCGCGCGCATGCGGCTCCAAGCGCATGCGGGCCCGGAGATTCCCGGGATTCTCGCCGGTGATGTCGTGGAAGACGCGCCCGAAGGTGCCCAGGCTCCTCCAGCCGGTCTGGAACGCGATGTCGGTGATGGACAGGTCGGTGTCGCGCAGCAGGGCGACGGCGCGCTCGATGCGCCGCGACAGCAGGTAGCGATGCGGCGGGACGCCGAAGGCCTGCTTGAACGCGCGGGCGAAGTGCGACGGCGACACCGCGCTCACCTGCGCCAGGCGCCGCACCGGCCAGTCCTCGTGCGACGCGCCATCCATCCGGTCCTTTGCGCGCAGCAGGCGCCGCAGCAGTTCGGGGCCGGGCGTCATGCTGCAGCCCGTCCGCTGCCCCGGCATCCGCCGCGGAGGGGACGCGTCGGGTTGATCGCGCCGAATGCCGTCATCGCATGTTCCACCGTGGCGAGCGTTGTTTCATCCCGACCCTCAGGCAAGCCCGTGCTTCCGCCTCAGGTCCGCCTCGGTGAACTGCTCCGACGCGTTCGCCAGACTGAAATAGTCGGGCTTCGTGTCGAAGAAGATCTCGCGCTCGAGGACGAAACCGTCGACGTCGTCGAACAGGCCGACCGGCACGTAGTACCGGCCGTTCCACCTGGACTTGTAGAACAGGTGCGTGCCGCAGTTCGCGCAGAAGCCGCGGTCCGCCATCGACGACGAGGGATAGACGCGCACCGCATCCTCTCCGTCGAAGCGAACCTCGGCGCACTCCACGGCCATCCACAGCCCGCCCCACTTCCGGCACATCGTGCAATGGCAGACCGTGAAGTGGCGCCGGGCGAGTTCGGCCTCGATCCTGACGTTTCCGCACAGGCAGGTGGCGTGGCTGGGCATGGGCACGTTCCCTCGATACAGGTGGCTACGCACAGTCTGTTGGCCGAATCGCGCGAAGGCAACGCAGGTGCCTGCACTTCCCGCCCGTGGATGCGCGGTTGCCACGGTCAGGGGCGCGATCCCCGGCTCGCCCATCGGTGCGGGTCCAATCCTCCCCCCTTTGCCCGGAATCGACGCCCCGCACATTTGCACCTGCGCGCCTGTTGCACCACCATGCCCCTCGAACATGGACGTGGCGGTCGCGCCGCTCTCCGGTCCGCCGCCCTTCGCAGCCAGCAGATGCCGATGACTCACCCCACCAGATGGACCCGGTGCCTGTATCTGGCGCTCCTTGTCTGTGCGGTTTCTTCCTGCGACGCGGTGCCGGACGAAAGCCGCGGCGTCGACACGCCGGCTGTCGCGAGCAAGCCGCAGGACCGCCATGCGGGCGCCGGCACGCGCCTTCCCGAGGACGCTGCACGGTCGGTGACCCACTGGGCCGGCGAGTCACCGACGGCAGGGGATCCTGCCACCGACTCGACCCGACTCGCCGCTTACCGCTGCGTGGACATGGCGTCATGCGAGGGCAATGTGTTCGGCGCCGCGTCCGAAGCCGAGGCGGCATGGCTCGCACAGAACGGATACCCATCGCCGCAGGACGACGCCCGGTATGCCGGCATGTCCACCGACGCACTCGAAGCGGCCGCCAGGGGTGGGGACGTCCTGGCCTGTACCTATCTGGGACAACGGCTGGTGGAAAGCGGCAACGCCATGGACGGTCTGGGCTGGCTGTACCGGGCGTCCCTCAATGGCAGCGTCCACGCTTCGTACGCGTTCGCGGAGGCGTTTGCGACGGATCGGTCGATCATGAGCATCACCGAGTCCACGGCGTACTACAAGCTGGCGTTCCTGCAGGGCGACCGCAAGGCGATTGACGCGCTGGTGACGCAGTTCCCCCAACTCACTACAACGGAACTCGTGCAGGCCGACAAGCGCGCCATGACGCTGTACAACGGCCTCCTGTCCGCGAAGGTCAGGGAACGCAAGACGATTCGGATCGCCCCCCGCCCCTGACGAACCCCTGACGCTGGGGTGACAGGCCGACGTAGAGGGGACGCGAGGTCGAGGGGACGGACGCCATCATGAGGCGAACCGGCAGGCTTCGAGCCGACGCCGGGGCTCGATTGAACCGGTCCCTTTCGATCGTTCCCCTCCCGCTGGGCGCGCCATCACTCGCCGGCGCCCCCGCCGACACCCCGCCTACGGGCAGAGCGCGACCGATTGCGAACGCTGATCGATCAGGAGCGTCGTGTTCTGAAGCGCATGCGCACCGACCAGCAGCTCTGGATAGCTGTCGGAGACACGTACTTCAACATCGGAAACCGTGGCAGCGCCCAAACGGAATGGACCGTGCAGGGTGGCCCGTCCCGTCTCTACCTGCGTGTTCGACAGCGTGCCCGCACCGGCCTTCTCGAGCGGCGTGCGACTCACCTCGGTGTACATCGCCTCGGGGAGTACGAAAGCCACGTTGGCTCCGGTGTCCAGGTTCCCCGTGGTCTGCATATTGCCAATGGACACGGGAATGCGGAACGCGCGCTCGTACGGGAGGACGCCGGCCTGCCCCCCATGCAACGCGAGCGACCGGGAGAAGGACAGCGTGGTGTTGGGATAGTCGATGACAAGCAGCCCGTCATTGAAGAAATCCCTGCCAATGATTCCAGAGAATTTCTCGGCGGGTGGCTTGTTCCCGCTGTAGTCCCGGGTCATGACCTCCAGGTTCCTGCGTACCAGCCCGCCCACCTCCAGCGAGTCGAATCGAGTCACATCGGCCTTCGACGTCGTGACGCCGTCCGAGTTGTCCGCCTCGTCGTGAACCGCCAGGCCGAGCGTGGCGACCAGGCTTGAGTCGGCGCGTCCCATTCCACTCGCGCCCGTATCGACGGCAAACCTGAAAGGGCCGCGCTCATTGACGGTCGCCTGCACATAGATGCGTCCGTCAATCACCTCGAAGGGCACGCGCACCCTCCAGCCCCCCGCGGGCGCGTTGGCCAGCGCACAGACGTCGGGCGCCTGCGCGGGTGTCTGCGCATGCGCGGTTCCAAACAGCGCCGCACATGCCATCGTAGAACTGGCCCATAGATTCCTGGCACGCATCATTCCACCCTCCTTGTGTGGGTGCGGACAGCATCGTCCGTCTTTCTTCCGACCGCCATGTGTCGGGAGTCACCATGCCCGATGGCGTTCGCCATCAGGGGTGGAGGCCGTTGAACGTCAAAGCCTGCAGCCCTCGTCGAAGACGGGGATCACCGCTGGAAGAGAGGCCATCCAGCGGATCCACCCGACAGCGCCTGCTGCTGGACCCACCCGGGCCCATCGACACCGCGCTTCATTGCAGCAGCGACGCCGCGAACCCGCTTTTCAGCGACCAGCCCACGGCCAGGAGGTTGACCACGACGGTGAACCAGAAGCCCCTCTGGAACGAGGCCTTGACGGTTTTGTGCCGAAAGGATTGTTGCGCGATCAGGGCCCCGGGCCAGCCGCCGAGCAGGTCCAACAGGTGCAGGGTGGTTTCGGGCGTGCGCTGGGCGCCCCGTCCCGCCGCCGCCTTGTCCATGCCGTAGCAGGCATACGAGATGCCGCTGAGCACGAAGTAGGCGATGGCGAGCGGGCCGGGCAGGACACCCGCCCAGCCGCATGCGCCGATCAGCAGGAGCACGACGCCCCCCAGCGCTGCGCGCGGCCAGGGCCGCGGTGGCGTTCGCGTGTCGATCCGTTGCCCGGCAAAGCGGATGTCCGCGGCCTTGATGCGCCCCCGCGCGTCCTGAGCCACTGCGTAGGAAATCAGGTCGCCTTCGACCGGGCGGCGCGACCCGTGCTGGAAGGCCTTGACGTGGACGAAGGCGCGATCGCCACCGCCGTGCGGCACGACGAACCCGAAGCCCTTGTCATCGTTCCAGTCCGAGAGCCGCCCCACGTATCTCATGCGTCGCCACCCCTGCGCATCCCCGATGGCTGGCGCGAGACCAGGCCCACCGCCGATTATCGGCGTGGCGACGAAGGGTGTGCAACACTGGGCGGGCGCCGGTTCGGGCGTGTCGAAAACTCGAGCTGCGCGCTCTTGCAGAAGGCACAGGCGCCCCGGATGCGCGGCGCTTGTACGGGCTAAGCCGTTGGGCCCAGCGTCGCCAAGTGCCGACACCCATGCCCGACGCTTTTTTTCCGTCCTCTCTAATGAACCGGGGCGACGCGGCGCTTGCGAAAGCGGTACAGGCCGTACGCGACCGCTACCACCGCAGTCAACGTCGCAGGAACCAGCAGCGCGAGGTAGCTGAAGTGCTGGAACGCCACCGTGCCGGCGAAGCCGCCACAGAAGAAGCCGGAAATCACCAGGCAGCAGAGCCGCAATCGACGCGCGTCCACCGGCATGCCGCGCAGGGCGTGACCCATGAAGATGCCGAGGTCCGTGAACATGCCGGACACGTGCGTGGTGCGTATGACGGCACCGCTATAGGTACTGACCATGGCGTTCTGTAACCCGCAAGCCGCCGCCGCGGCATACATGCCATAGGCGCTGCCGTGCTGGAGAAGCGGGACCGACGCGAACAGCAGTGCCGACACCAGCAGTAGCGCCACGCCGTAGCTGCGCCCGATCTGCAGCGTGCTGTCCTGGATGATGAAGCCGCTCAGGACGCAGCCCGCCACGAACGCAGCGAGAAGTGCGCCAAAGTGCAGCGCGGACGGGACGTCGAACGTGGCGACGGCCGAAGCCAACAACGACGTATTGCCGGTCAGATGGGTGATGGCCTGATGCTCGAATCCGAGCAGGCCCACGACGTTGACGACGCCTGCAATGAAGGCCAACGCCCAGGCGCCCGTCCAGACCCAGCGGGGAAGCTTTGAAATCATTGGATCTGCACGATGTCCATGAGCGGCCTGACGCCGGGTCATCCTCCGAATACGAACATCGAGCCCGATGCACCCCGTAGTCGAGACGGTACCAAACCTGAAAGCGTCCGCGGGCGTTGAGTGCCTCCGCCCGCCTGTGTCCCGGCAGGCACCGCCGCCCCGGATGCGCCGCGCTTGTCCGGGCTGCGCCGACCGGCAAACGCCCGAAACCGTCGCCCGGACAAGGCCGGAAGACCGCATCCGGGGGCACGCCTTCCGACGCGCGCCTGATCGCACGGACCTCGCCCGACAGGTCCCGCACCTGGGCGACGGGGTCGGCGACCTCGCGCGTGAGGTGCGCGCGCTCGCCGACGAGGCCCGCAACCTCGCCCACAAGGTCCGGCACCTCGTGGATGAGGTCCGGAACCTCTCGCGTGAGGTCGGGAACCTGGACGATGAGGTCTGGAACCTCTCACACGAGGTCTGGAACCTCATCGATGAGGTTCGAGACCTCGTTTTAGACGGAGATCGCCGCATGATCGACGAAGAAGTCGCGAAGACTGCCCGCAAGCGCATTGCTCGCGTCCAGTCCCTCGATCGGTCAGTGCAACGCGCCGGACGGCCTCAAACAGGAAACTTCGTGCGGCGCATGCGCCCTACGGACTGACGAAGCGGGGTACGGGTCATCGCGAACACACCTGCCACTCCACCGCCTCCGTCTCCTTGTTTGCACCACTCAAGGTGCATCCACGGTTTTGGTTGCATCAACCATCACCAGCCGACCCTCCCGATCAAAGGCGACACTTGCCTGAATGGTCGCCCGCCTCAGGAATCCTTCCCAGTACTCCCTATAAATGAAATCAATCGACAGATCTCCCACCACCCTGTCTTGATCCTCCAACCACACCCCGTGGTCGCGAAGCCGGATATCTTGAATACCCTTCTCAGCCAACTCGAGAATTACCCGATCCATATCCATTCCGGGCTCGAGAAAGCCCTCGATCTCCTGGACGAAATGGCTCTCCGTTCTATTGGGCCCAGCACAGCCTAGAGCCGCGACAAGGATTAGAGCTGCGATGATTCTTGATATGTTCTTCATCGCCCGGACGGGTGATTTTTGGCGCGTGGCCATGGTTGGGAAGTTCGAGCCCCGTGTAGAAGCGCGATGCATCGTACGGTAGCGAGCAAGGATCCTTCCTCCGGTGCCGCCTCTCGCCCACTGCGTGCTACGGGCTGGGCTTGTCTGCTTATCGTCGGCCATACCCGCCACGAGGCCTACCGCATCGGCATGGCCGCGACTTCGATGACATCCAGGCACGGGTCTTGCCCGGTCAGATGGGGTCTACGAACCGGCGCTGGGCATGCCCAGTTCGGCATGGTCGAAGGGGACCC
>JAUIJO010000166.1 GCA_030431185.1 Gammaproteobacteria bacterium
CAAGGATGCCGGCGGCATCCCCGCCCACGGCAACCAGCGCGACAAATGGGACGCCGGCTGCCGCTTCGACCATCCGAACCCGGAGTATCGGTGAGGTTTTTTGGTGATTGGTGATTCGTGATTGGTGATTGGTGATTCGGACTGAGACGCGTGCGGCTTCCGCTCCGTGCATGGTGCGAAGGAGCCCTACGACGTTCGCGAAGCGACGTGCGTAGCCCGGGTAAGGCGAAGCCGCACCCGGGGTCGACGGGTGGGTCCGATCGGTAGACCCTGGATGCGCTGCGCTTGTCCGGGCTACGGGAGCTGGATGGTGGAGGACTGCCTCAGGCCGCGGCGGCGTCCGTCGCCGGCTTGCGGTCGCCGTTGCGGAGCAGGCGGGTGATGCCGACGGCGGCTTCGCGGCCTTCGAACGCCGCGGTCACCACCAGGTCGGCGCCGCGGACGGCATCGCCGCCGGCGAACACCCGCTCATGGGCGGTCTGGTACGGGCGGGGTCCATGCTCGCCGGAGGTCCGGATGCGGCCATCGGCCTCGAGTTCGATGCCGTGGCGCGCCAGCCATTCCGGCGCGTCGGGGCGGAAGCCGAAGGCGATGATGACCACGTCGGCATCCAGCACCGACTCGCTGCCTTCGACGATCTCCGCGCGCTGGCGGCCGTTGGCATCGGGTTCGCCCAGTCGCGTTTCCGCCACGCGCACGCCGGTGGTGCCGGCATCGCTACCGATGATCTCCAGCGGCTGGCGATTGAACAGGAAGCGCACGCCTTCCTCGCGGGCATTGGAGACTTCGCGCGCGGAGCCGGGCATGTTGGCTTCGTCGCGGCGGTAGGCGCAGGTCACCTCGGCCGCGCCCAGGCGGATCGCGCTGCGCACGCAGTCCATGCCGGTGTCGCCACCGCCCAGCACGACCACGCGCTTGCCCTTCAGCTCGGGCAGGTCGATGCGGTCCTCCCAGCCGGCGATGGGCCGGCCGCCGGGCTCGGTGCCGACGACCACGCGGCCGTTCTGCACCAGGAAGGGCAGCGCCGGGAGCACGCCCTTCAGGTCCTGGCCGGGCAGGCCGCCATCGGTGTAGCGATAACTGCCCAGGCCGAGGAACACCGCGTCGAACTCCTCCAGCAGGCTGTCCATCGACACGTCGCGGCCGACCTCGGTGCCCAGGCGGAACTCGACCCCCATGCCCTCAAGGATCTCGCGACGCTTGGCGATCACCGACTTGTCGAGCTTGAAGCTGGGGATGCCGAACTGCAGCAGGCCGCCGATCTGCTCGTAGCGGTCGAACACCACCGCCTGGATGCCGGCGTGCGCCAGCCGGTCGGCGCAGGACAGGCCGGCCGGACCGGCGCCGACCACGGCGACGCGGCGTCCGGTCGCCACCACCCGCGACATGTCCGGCGTCCAGCCCTCGGCCACCGCGCGATCGACGATGTACTTCTCGACCGCGCCGATGGTGACCGCGCCGAAGCCGTCGTCGAGCGTGCAGCTGCCCTCGCACAGGCGGTCCTGCGGGCAGACGCGGCCGCAGATCTCCGGCAGCGGGTTGGTTTCGTGGCACAGCGTCGCCGCCTCGTGGATGCGGTCCTCGCGGGCCAGCTCCAGCCAGTTCGGGATGTAGTTGTGCAGCGGGCACTTCCACGAGCAGTACGGGTTGCCACAGTCCAGGCAGCGGGCGGCCTGGTGCTGCGCGGCCTCCTTGTTGAACGCGCCGTAGAGTTCCCCCCAGTCGCCATCGCGGCGCAGCGCCAGCGGGATGCGCGCGGGCATCTTGCGCGGCAGCTCGAGGAACTCGAACACGTTCTTCTTGCTTGTCTTCTTCTCGCTCATGCAACTCTCCGCCACTGCGACACGCCGCGCCCCTCGCGCGGGCCGCGGATTCCGTTGGGGGCCGCGGCGATCACGCCGCGCGCCTCAGTTCATCGGCCAGGGATTCCAGGCTGGCCGCCTTGGGCTTGACCAGCCAGAACTTGCCGACGTAGTCGCGCATCTCGTCGAGGATGCGGCGTGCGCGCAGGCTGCCGGTATGCAGTGCATGGGCCTCAAGCAGTTCGCGCAGGTGCGAACGGTGGTGCTCGAAGCCATCTCCGGCGATGCGCACGATGTCGATCAGCTCGTGGTTGTAGCGGTCGACGAACTCCCGCTCCAGGTCGAGCACGTAGGCCATGCCGCCGGTGAAACCGGCGCCGAAGTTCAGGCCCGTGCGGCCCAGGACCGCGACCACGCCGCCGGTCATGTATTCGCAGCAATGGTCGCCCGCGCCTTCGATGACCGCCGTCGCGCCGGAGTTGCGCACGCCGAAGCGCTCGCCCGCACGGCCGGCGGCGTACAGCTCCCCGCCGGTTGCGCCGTAGAGGCAGGTGTTGCCGATGATCGGCGTGTCATGCGCCTCCCAGCGTGCGTCCGCGGGCGGGCGCAGCACGATGCGGCCGCCGGCCATGCCCTTGCCCACGTAATCGTTGGCCTCGCCATGCAGCTCGTAGTTGAGGCCACCGGCATTGAAGGCCGCGAAGCTCTGCCCCGCCGTGCCGGTCAGGCGCAGGGTGATCGGTGCATCGGCCATGCCCTGGTTGCCGTGGCGGCGGGCGATCTCGCCCGAGAGGCGGGTGCCGATGCTGCGGTCGGTGTTGCGGATCGCATAGTCGAACTCGCCGCCGCGCTTGTCGGCGATGATCGTCGACAGGTCGGCGTCGAGCCGGGCGGCGAGCCCGGTCGGCGCCGCGGCCGGGGCGGGCGCGCCGCAGTGGCCGCCATGCGCCAGGCCGTCGCCGGCCAGCAGTGGCGCGAGGTCGAGGCGCCGGCCGTTGGCGGCCTCGCGTTCGACCTGCACGAGCAGGTCGGTGCGGCCGACGATCTCGCCCAGCGAACGCGCGCCGAGCACCGCCAGCCATTCGCGCACTTCCTCCGACAGCAGCCGGAAGAAGTTCTCCACCCGTTCCGGCAGGCCGGTGAAGTGCGCGCTGCGCAGGCGCTCGTCCTGGGTGGCGACGCCGGTGGCGCAGTTGTTGAGGTGGCAGATGCGCAGGTACTTGCAGCCCAGCGCGATCATCGGCGCGGTGCCGAAACCGAATGTCTCGGCCCCCAGCAGCGCGGCCTTGACCACGTCCAGGCCGCTCTTGAGCCCGCCATCGGTCTGCAGGATCACGCGCTCGCGCAGGTTGTTGGACACCAGCGCCTGGCGCGCCTCGGACAGGCCGATCTCCCATGGCGTGCCGGCATAGCGGATCGACGACAGCGGGCTGGCGCCGGTGCCGCCGTCGTGGCCGGACACGGTGATCAGGTCCGCCCCGGCCTTGGCCACGCCCGCGGCGATGGTGCCTACGCCGGCGTGCGAGACCAGCTTCACCGACACGAGCGCGGTGGGATTGATCTGCTTGAGGTCGAAGATCAGCTGCGCGAGGTCTTCGATCGAGTAGATGTCATGGTGGGGCGGCGGCGAGATCAGGCCGATGCCCGGCGTCGCGTAGCGCAGCCGCGCGATCAGCTCGTTGACCTTGTGGCCGGGCAACTGCCCGCCCTCGCCCGGCTTGGCGCCCTGCGCGATCTTGATCTGCAGCACCTCCGCGTTGACCAGGTAGTGCGGGGTGACGCCGAAGCGCCCCGAGGCGATCTGCTTGATCTTGCTGACCTTGTCGGTGCCGAAGCGGACCGGGTCCTCGCCGCCCTCGCCGGAGTTGCTGCGGCCGCCGAGCCGGTTCATCGCGATCGCCAGGGCCTCGTGGGCCTCCGGCGACAAAGCGCCCAGGCTCATCGCCGCCGAATCGAAACGGCGGACGATGTCGGACACGGGTTCGACGTCATCGACGGGGATCGGCGTGACGCCCTCGCTGCGAAGGCCGAGCAGGTCGCGCAGCGCGGCGGCGGGACGATTGTTGACCGCGCCGGCGTAGGTCCGCCAGTCGGCCTTGTCGCCGGTGAGCACCGCGCGCTGCAGGTTCATCACCACGTCGGGATTGAACAGGTGGTACTCGCCGCCGGGCTTGTACTTGAGCAGGCCGCCGATGTCCGGGAGCGCGTTGTCGTCCCAGGCATGGTCGGCCAGGTAGGCGGCGTCGGCCTGCAGGCTGGCGAAGCCCGCCCCGCCGATGCGCGCGGCGCTGCCATCGAAGCACAGCGCGACCACCTCGCGGTCGAGGCCGATGATCTCGAACAGCTGCGCGCCTCTATAACTGCCGATGGTGCTGATGCCCATCTTGGAGATGATCTTCAGCAGGCCCTTCTTGATGCCGCGCCGGTAGCTGCGGCCGACCTGCGCGATCTCGCCGTGCTTGGTCTTGAGGATGCCGCGCGCGGCCAGGTCGTGGAGGGTCTGGTAGGCGAGGTAAGGGTAGACCGCCGTCGCGCCGAAGCCGATCAGGCAGGCGAAGTGGTGCGGGTCGCGCGCGGTGCCGGTCTCGATGATCAGGTTGACGCCGCAGCGCAGGCCGGTGCGGACCAGGTGCTGGTGCACCGCGCCGGTGGCGAGCAGGGCATGCACCATCAACTCGTCGCGCTCGGGATAGCGATCGCTCAGGATCAGCATC
This sequence comes from Gammaproteobacteria bacterium, assembly GCA_030431185.1. GTDB lineage: Bacteria > Pseudomonadota > Gammaproteobacteria > Xanthomonadales > Xanthomonadaceae > Marilutibacter. The sequence continues at coordinate 4,517 of JAUIJO010000166.1, forward strand.
ACCCGCCCTGCGCGCGCGGCCGCCTCGGCCTCGCTGCAGATCCGTTCCAGCGCGGCCTGGAGGCCTTCGGCCGCCTTGAAGCCGAGCCTGATCTGCCGGTGCGCGGTGTCGTAGGGCGCCATCGCCAGCAGCTGGCGGATCTTGCGCTGCGACATCACCGGCGAGTTCAGCAGCACGTGGCTGACGTTGTCGGCGCCATCGACGAAGATGTTGCCTTCGCGTCCCAACTGGGTCGCCAGCGACATCACGCAGTCTTCCCGCAGCGGGTCGATCGGCGGGTTGGTCACCTGGGCGAAGGCCTGGCGGAAGCAGTCGTAGAGCGGCCGCACGTGCTGGCTGATCGCCGCCATCGGCACGTCGTCGCCCATCGAACCGGTCGCTTCCTGCTCGGTCTCGGCGAGCGGGCGCAGCACCTGTTCGCGTTCCTCGCGGGTCAGCTGGAACAGCTTCTGGAAGCTGGCCAGGGTGCCGGCGTCGAACGGCTCGGCGGCGGTGCTGGGGTCGATCAGCTCGTTCTGCAGGTAGGTCATGCCCTGCTTCAGCCAACGCTTGTACGGCGCGCGGGCGCGGTTGATCCGGTCGATCGCGTCGGTGTCCAGCAGCTCGCCGGCCTGCAGGTCGACGGCGATCATCTCGCCCGGTCCCAGCTTGCCCTTGGCCTCGGTGTCGGCGGCGTCCAGGTCCCAGACGCCGGCTTCGGAGGCGATCATGAAATGGCGGTCGCGGCTGAGCGCCCAGCGCGCGGGGCGCAGCCCGTTGCGGTCCAGGGTGCAGGCGGCGAAGCGCGCGTCGCAGGTCACGATGCCGGCCGGGCCGTCCCATGGCTCGGTGTTGAGCGCGTAGTACTCGTAGAACGCGGCGAGGTCGGCGTCCTTGTATTCCAGCGACTGCGTGGCCGGTGGGATCAGGATGCGCATCGCCTTGAGCAGGTCCATGCCGCCGGCCTCGAGCAGCTCCAGCATCTCGTCCAGGCTCTGCGAGTCCGAGCCCCGCATGTTGATGACCGGGCTGAACTCGCGCGGGTCCAGGGTGGGCGTGCGCCAGGCATGGGCCCGCGCCTGCGCCCAGGCGCGGTTGCCGGCGATGGTGTTGATCTCGCCGTTGTGCGCCAGCAGGCGGAACGGCTGCGCGAGCGGCCAGCGCGGCGTGGTGTTGGTGGAGAAGCGCTGGTGGAACACCGCCGCGCTGCTGGCCAGGTCCGGGCGCTGCAGGTCCTTGTAGAACGTCGCCAGGTGTTCGGGCATGACCATGCCCTTGTAGCCGATCGTGGTCGGCGACAGGGTCACCGCATAGACGTCGTCGAAGGCGTCGCCGAGCGCGCGCAGCGCCTGCTCGGCGCGCCGGCGCGCCAGGTACAGCACGTGCTGGAACGCGATCAGGTCCGGGCGCTCGCCGTCGATGTCGACCGCGGGCACCACGAACAACTGCTCGATGCGCGGCAGCGACCGTCGGGCCAGTTCGCCGCAGACCGACAGGTCCACCGGGACCTCGCGCCAGCCCGCGACGGCGAGCTTCTCGCCGCGCAGCGCCTGGGCGAAGACGTCGCGCGCCTTCGCCGCCGCGGCGTCGTCGTGCGGCAGGAACACCAGGCCGGCGGCGAAGCGCTGGCCCAGCGCGATCCCGGCCTCCCCGGCGAGCGCGCGCAGGAAGGCATCCGGTTGCCGCAGCAGCAGGCCGCAGCCGTCGCCGCTGAGGCCGTCGGCGGCGAGGCCACCGCGGTGGGTCATGCGCGACAGCGCTTCCAGCGCACGTTTGACCAGCGACGCGCTCGGGCGGTCGTCGAGCTGGGCGATCAGGCCGAATCCACAGGCGTCGCGCTCGTCGCGCGGGTCGTAGAGGCCGGAGGCCGTGGGGTGTTGCGCTGGATCCATGGACTGCGTGCTCCGCGGGTGGCGTTGCCGGATGGCATCGGGCCGCAGGCGCGCGACGCTGGAAAACGCGGAAGCGGCGCCACGGTTCGCTCGCGCGATCCGGCCGGCCTTGAGCCAAGGGTCTCCCGACTAAAGCACAGATTGTGCGCTGCGGCAAATGCCGCCTTCGACGCTAAATAGTTGAAACTGAAACTATTTTTCCGGCGCGAGGCGCAGCGCGGGGCGACCCTTCGACCAAAGGAGGAGGCCCCTGGTCGCCGTCCGCGAGGACGCGCGGGGCCTGCGATAGACTGCGCGCCCGACCCTGACAGGCGTCACCGTGTCCGTGCCTCCCGCCAACGCTTCGCGCCGTGCCGCCCTGGCCTTCATCTTCTTCGTGGTGTTGCTGGACGTGCTGGCCTTCGGACTGATCATCCCGGTGTTGCCGCACCTGATCGAACGCTTCGCGGGGGGCGACACCGCCGACGCGGCGATCTGGGTCGGGATCTTCGGCGTCGTGTTCGCCGCGATCCAGTTCGTCACCGCGCCGATCCAGGGCGCGCTGTCGGATCGCTTCGGTCGCCGTCCGGTGATCCTGTTGTCCTGCCTGGGCCTGGCGCTCGACTTCGTGTTCATGGCGCTGGCCGACACCCTGCCGCTGCTGTTGATCGGACGGATCATCGCCGGCATCACCTCGGCCAGCTTCACCACCGCCAATGCCTACATCGCCGACGTGGTCCCGCCCGAGCGGCGCGCGAAG
>JAUIJO010000167.1 GCA_030431185.1 Gammaproteobacteria bacterium
GGGTGATCTTGCCCTTGTAGATGTTGGACTTCTTCTGTTCCTGGGCCGGCTGTTCGATGTCGATGTCGTACAGGTTCTGCCCGTCCACGATCGCGACACGCAGTTCTTCCGCCTGCGTTGCGTTGATCAGCATTCGCTTCATTGTTGCGTCCTCGCGCGCTTCGACCGCGCGGAACGCCATGGCGTTTCGCCTCTGGACACTGCGGCCCTGCCGTCGCTACGCCTGGGGCGCGCGCCGGCACGGCTTTCAATTTCCAGCGCTTCTACACCACGGCACGCCGCGGGAGCGCTTGTTGTTGCTTTCCAGTTGGAGCCCCGGCGATGCGGGCATCATCGGGGCAGGGACCGGTGGCGATCGGGCCGGAGCCGTCGCGCCACGCGGTGGTTTGTTCAGCTTGACGGTTTGACCCGTCCGGCGACCGCAGGTTCCGCCGTCCGCACTTGCTAACATGGCTGTCCCGAGGACAGGGGTCAGACGCGGACGGATTCGCAGGCCGGGCTTTCGGCCCTGTGTCTTCGCGGGTTCCAGGCGTGGCGGATTCGCCGCTACGGGTCTGGAACTGGCGTGTCGACTTCCTGCGAAATCAAAACCTTAGCTCGCGTCGCGAGTGTATCAGATAAGCCCCGAGAATGAGCCGTCCAGACGCCCCAGAAGCCCGCGCCGGCGCACGCATCGTGCGCGTCCCCGATGACCGTGCCGGACAGCGGCTGGACAATTTCCTCTTGGGGCATTTGAAAGGTGTCCCCAAGTCATTGATTTACAAGATCGTACGGTCCGGCCAGGTGCGGGTGAACAAGGGCCGCGCGAAGGCCGAGCGCAAGTTGGAGGCGGGCGACGAGGTCCGCATCCCGCCCGTGCGCGTCGCAGAGGTGGGCGAGACTACGCCGCCTCCGAAGAGTTTCCTGGCCGCCATGGAGGCGGCCATCGTGTTCGAGGATGCGCGCCTGCTGGCACTCAACAAGCCCTCGGGGGTGGCCAGCCACGGGGGCAGCGGCATCAGCCATGGCGCGATCGAGACGCTGCGGGCGCTGAGGCCGGGCCAGTCGCTCGAACTCGTCCATCGACTCGACCGCGACACGTCGGGCCTGCTGGTGGTGGCGAAGAAGCGGTCGGCGCTCACCGAGCTCCAGGCGCTGATGCGCGAGGATCCCTCGGTGAAGGGGCAGAGGATCGACAAGCGCTACCTGGCCCTGCTGGTGGGACGCATGCCCGACGGCGTCATGAGCGTGGACGCGCCCTTGTATGTGGGCCTGCGCCAGGGCGGCGAGCGCCACGTCCAGGTCCATCCCGACGGCAAGCCTTCGCTGAGCCACTTCAGCGTGATCGAGCGGCGCGGTGGGCATTCGTTCTGCGAGGTGCGGATCGAATCCGGTCGCACCCACCAGATCCGCGTGCACGCCCAGCACATCGGCCACGCCGTGGCCGGCGACGTGAAGTACGGCGACGACGGGATCAACAAGCGGCTGCGCGAGCAGGTCGGCCTGAAACGGATGTTCCTGCATGCCGCCTCGCTGGAGTTCAGGCTGGACGGGGGCGCGACGCCCTACCTGCTCAACGCGCCGTTGCCGCCCGAGCTCTCCGCGGCGCTGGAGGGCCTGGGCTGATCAGAGCCTGTCGCGCTCGCGCTGCGCGCGCTCCAGGCACAGCTCCGATTCCGGGGTCGGCTTGAAGCTCATCGGCACCTGGATGGTCTGCGCGACTCCCTGGCCGTTGCGCGTGGCCGGCTTGAACTCCCATGCACGCACGGCGTCGACGGCCGCCTGGTCGAGGACGTCCACGCCGCTGCCGCTCGTGACGCGCACCTCGGTCGGACGCCCCTGGGGGCCGACCACGACCTTCATCGTGACGGTGCCGCCGATGTCCTGGCAGGCCTGTTCGAGCGGGTAGTCCGGTGGCGGCGTGTGGACCGCCATCACCTCGGTGGAGCGGGTGACCGGCGCCGCCGGATCCGCGGCCGGCTGGCAGCCGGCGATCGCGACCAGCAGGGCGAGGCCTGCGAGGGGATGGGTCGATGCGGGGCGGGCGTGCATGTCGTCCTCCGATAGGGCTCAGGCCACCAGTGCTTCGGCGCGGGCGGCGCAGATGAAGTCGTTCTCGCTCAGTCCACCCACGTCGTGGGTCGAGAAACGCACCACGCAGCGGTCGTAGTGCACGCCCAGGTCGGGGTGATGGTCTTCGCGATGGGCGATGAAGGCCAGCGCGTTCACGAAGGCCATCGTCTGGTGGTAGTTGTCGAAGCTGAAGGTCTTGCACAGCGCGTGATCGTCCTCGACCAGCGACCAGCCCGGCAGTTGCGGCATCAGCTCCCGTATGCGCGCCTGGGGCAGGCGATGCTCCTTGCCGCGCCTGGGAATGCAGTGGGCCTGGGCGAGGGGGATGAGGTCGTTCATGGCGGACTGTCCTTGCGTGGCGGCGGCCGAGGATGGCGGGAGCGTCCAGATGAACGATCCGCAAGCCTCCGGCCCGGCGGAGGGAGTGGACGGCGCGATGCCGCGTGCATCCCGTTAGAATAGCGCCATGATCCATATTTCCGAATCCGCGCAATCGCATTTCCGCAAGTTGATCGAGCGCGAGGCCCTGCCGGGCCTGGGCGTCCGCCTGTCGGCGGTCCGTCCCGGCACGCCCTCCGCCGACGTGCGCCTGGAGTTCGCCGAACCGGCCGACCTGGCCGGCGACGAGTGGGCGGTGGACTGCGATGGCTTCACGCTCTGGCTCGACAGCGCCAGCACCCGCTACCTCGACGGTGCGGAGATCGACTACCAGACCGCCGCGACCGGCGGCCAGTTGCAGATCCGCGCGCCGCGCATCAAGGGCGAGGCACCCGCCGAATCGGCCTCGCTGGTCGAGCGCGTGCGCTGGATCGTCGAGCACGAGATCAATCCGCAGCTCGCGCAGCACCGGGGCCATGTCGACGTGGAGGAAGTGACTGCCGAGGGCGTGGTGTACCTGCGCTTCGGCGGCGGCTGCCACGGTTGCGGCATGGCCGACGTCACGCTCAAGCAGGGCATCGAGACGACCTTGCTGTCCAAGGTTCCCGGCGTGACGGCGGTGCGCGACGCGACCGACCACGACACCGGCACGGCGCCCTACATCAGCCGCGATTCGGCGGCCTGAGCGCCCGGCGGCATGTTTTCGGCCGCTGATCTGATCGAAGCGGTCCAGCGCAGGCTGCGGCTGGTCCACCGTCGATCGCATCCGCCCGGTGAATTCCCGCCGGGCTGGGCGGAATGGTTCGATGCCATGCGCGATTCGCGTGGCCTCGTGGATGGCGCCCCCGCCGAGGCGATGGTCGCGGTGCTGCTGGCGCGCGCCCCCGCCGCCGCCCCCGCGGGCCCCTTCCGCGACCTGAGCCGCTGGCAGGCCTTTTCGTCGGTGGTGCGCCAGGACTGGTCGACCGGGCCCAGCGAGGACCGCGGCCTGGCCATTGCGTCGGGCCTGGTGTCCCTGCTGGCCAACCTGTTTTTCGCCGTGATGTTCCTCTGGCTCCTGTTCGCGCCGTCGCGGTTCGAACCGCCGGCGGCCGCGGGCGAGGAGGTCGTGGTGCAGGTGGAGTACATCGGCGAGGGCACCCCGGATACGCCCGGCGGCGGCCCCGATGCACCTGCCGAACCGGTGGCCGAGCCGGTCCCCGAGCCCCCGCGGCCCGTGGCGGCGACGCCTGTGCCCACCGACGACGCGGTGCCGGAGCCCGGTCCGCAGGCGCCCGAACCCGCGTCGCTGCCGCCCGTCCCGGAGGTCCCGGTCGCGTCCACCCCGCCCGAGTTGTCGGTACCCGACAGCGTCGTGGCGGAACGCGAAGTGCCGACGCCCCAGCCACCGGCGCCGGCGGTGGAGCAACGGGTGATGGTCAGCGAACCTTCCCCCGACACCACCGACGCGGTCTTCCTGCCGCCTCCCACGCCGACGCTCGCGCCCCCGACGCTCGCGGCGCCCGACCTGGTCAGCGAAGCGCCTTCCGTCCGGGCCCGCGAGGTGCCTGTCCCGGAAGCCGCGCCGACACCTCCGGCGCTGGCGGTGCAGGCGCGCGAGCGGCCGGTCGCACCGCAGTTGCAGGGCGCGGTCGAGCCGATGCAGAGGCGCGAGATCCCCACCCCTGTGCGGCGTCCCGCGCTCAGTGTGCGCCCCGAGCCCCAAACCGAGGCGCCCACCCTGCGCACCAGCGAAACGGTGGCCGTGCGCGAGCGCAGCATTCCCCAACCGGCCGCCCGGGTCGCGCCTGCGCCGAGCCCGCCCGCGGCCACCCCGGCCACCGCCGGGCTCCGTGAGCCGGCGTCGGATCCGTCCCGTACCCGGGCCCCATCCGACCCCGGCGACGCGGCGGTTTCGGCGCGCAGCGACAGCGGTCCCCGGTCCACGCCCGCGCCCGGCGGATGGCCAACACCGGCGCGGGCAGACGATTTCGGCGCCTCCGACCGCAACGTGCCCGGTGGCCAGCGGGGCAACGACGGCCCCGGCCTGTTCGACGGCGATGGCAGCGTGCGGCTGGCGGAAATGCCCGGTTCGGCTTCGCCGGGGCAGCCCCCGGGCGCGTATTCCGAGGAGATCACCGACCTCGATCGCAACGGGACCTGGCTCAAGCGCCCGCCGGTCGGCTATGAGCCCACCCTGTTCGATCGATACTGGCGTCCCAACGAAACCCTGTTGCAGGAGTGGGTGAGGCGCGGCGTCAAGTCTGTGTCGATTCCGATCCCCGGTACCGGCAAGAAGATCGAGTGCGCGGTGTCGCTGCTCGCCCTTGGCGGCGGCTGCGGCATCAGCGATCCCAATCTCAACGAGCAGCCGGCCACGGCCCGGCCGCCGCCGGACATCCCCTTCAAGCCCGAACTGCAGGACGACAACGGCAGCATCCGGCCGGTCGACTGACGCCCGTGCCCGGTGCGCCTGCGGTTGTCAGGTCCCGGCGGTGGTCGGATCGATCGTGGCCCGGATTTCGGAGATCCTGTTGGCGGGGAAGCCGCCTTGCTCCGCGTGCGCGCGGATGGTCGCTTCGTCGGGCGCGATGTAGACGCAGTAGATCCTGTCGTCGGTCACATGGCTGTGGACCCACTGGATGTCCGGGCCCATCGCCCGCAGCACGCTGCACGACTTGCCCGAGATCGCCTGCAGCTCGTCGGCGGACAGCTGGCCCGCGCCGGGGATATCACGCTCGATCACGTACTTCGGCATCGTCTCGTCCTCATGGCGGTTCGTCATCGGCCGGCATCTGGCGGCCTCGATCGGGCGAACGCGATCCGGCCGCCGGGGCGGACGGACCGGCGGCCATGCCGGGGCCCGGCGGGTCGAGGGGCACACCGGGATGCGGGTGCGGCGTGGATCTCCAGGGGAACCCGGTGCCGGTCCACCACGGCATCGCTGCGGGGGACCGCGGAGCGCCATGAAAAAAGCCCGCTTTCGCGGGCTTCGTTCACGACGCGGGACAGCGGCGCTCAGTGGACGCCGTGCAGGTCCCGCAGCTGGCTGTCGCGGGAGCTGAAATACGCCGCGAGGTCGGCGATCTGCTGGTCCGTGAGGTTGCGGGCCTGGCTCGACATCAGCGCATGGTCGCGCTGGCCGTTGCGGTACTGCTGCAGGGCATGCCCGATGTAGTCGGCGTACTGGCCGCCCAGCTTGGGGTAGGTGGCGTCGATCGGCGCGTTGCCTTCCGAACCGTGGCAATCAACGCAGGACTGGCCGGTGGCTTCGCCCTTGGTGCTGGCGAGTTGCTCGCCGGCGCTGACATGGCCGGCCGGCAGGCCGGCGGACGACGAGGTCGCGGCGGCGTGCTCGGAGTCGGAGGCATGCTCGCCCTCGCCACCGCCACCCGAACAGGCGGACAGGGCCAGGCAGGCGACGAGTGCGATGAGGGCAGGGGCGATGGCGCGGATCTGGGTCGTCATGGTCGTCTGCGGGCTCACTTGAGGCTGGACAGGAAGGCGGCGATGTCGGCGATGTCCTGGTCGGAGAAGCTCTGTGCCTGGGCTTCCATCGTCGGGTGCTGGCGCGTGCCCTTCTGGTACTCGTGCAGGGCGTTGGCCAGGTACTCGGCCGACTGGCCGCCGATCCGCGGCACGCGGTAGCTCGGGTAGGCGTTCTTGTAGCCGGTGATGCCGTGGCAGCCCTGGCAGGTGTAGGTGAGCATCTTGCCCTTGTCGGCGTCGCCCTGGAGGGCGGTGCCGCTCGCCGCGGGCGCGGCTTCCGGGGCGGGGGTGGCTTCGTCCTGGGCACGGGCGGGCGCGAACGCCAGCAAGGTGGTCAGGGCAAGGCTGGCGGCGATCGTCAGCGGTCGCATCATGTTTATCCGCACTCTCGAATGGCTGGCTGGAAAGGCTGGCCGGCCGTGTCCAGGGTCCCGTTCAGGCAACTCCGGAAGCGCCCGGCCGCGCGCAATCTGGCCAGTATAGCCTGCGAGGCGCGCGCTGTTTAGCTCGGCTTGCCATGTCACTTCCAGCCGGCCGATCCCTGACGACTGGGACATGACAATGCAACGCTCCGGGGCGAGCATGCATCCATCACACCATGAGCAGTCGCAGGCCGACGGATCCTGCGCGACGGGCCGTGCGCGCTTGGGCAGGGTGGCGACGTCCCCTGAACAGGGGCATGGCGACAGTCACCATGACCTTCGACACGATGTGTTTTTCGTGTCTAGTGATATACCTATCTACAACACCGGCATACATCGGCCGGCACCACCACAATCGGGGCCCCCCACATGCAACTCCCTCTCCCAGCCCAAGGCGTCTCCCGCGGCTCGCTCCGCGCCCGCAATGCCGTCCTGATCCTCTCGGCCTGCCTGGCCCTGGCCGCCTGCAAGGGGGGCAACGGGGAAGCCGAGGCGAAGGAAGGCAAGGACAAGGCCGCCGAAGCGGTCCCGGTGGAGGTCGCCCAGGCCACGCATCGCCCGATCGCCGCCAGCTACACCGGGACGGCGGCGCTGGAAGCGCGCGCCGAGTCGCAGGTGATCGCCAAGACCTCGGGCGTCGCGCTCGACGTCATGGTCGAGGAAGGGCAGGTGGTCAAGGCCGGCCAGCAACTGGTGCGCCTGGACGCC
>JAUIJO010000168.1 GCA_030431185.1 Gammaproteobacteria bacterium
CGTGGTGCGCAACGGCGGCCCCGGGGCGGCGTCGGGCGCGGTGCTGCGCGATCCCGTGCCGGCAGGCGTGACCTGCAGTACGGCGACATGCGGGGGTGCATCGGGCGGGGCGGTTTGCCCGCCCGCCGCATCGGTGACGGTCGCGGCACTGCAGTCGGCAGCGGGGCTTTCGCTTCCCACGCTGCCGGCGACGGGATCGCTGACGTTCACCCTGCAGTGCACGGTGCCCTAGCCACCCCGGCAGGTGTATTGATCCGAGCGAGCCCGGGGCGAGACCGCCCGGGGCGGTAACGAACGGCGCGCGCGGCCTGGACTTGGACCGGCGCGTCGCATGAATGGCAAGTAGGAGAGGCGCGACCTGCACGACGGGGGCCGCGCGCCAGGCAGGGAAGGTTGGTCGCGTCGCAATGGCGCGGCCCTTGGACGAAGAGACGCTCGGGGGGGCGTGAACTACTGCGTGTCGAGTCCTGGCCTTTTTTTGTCCGAGTGGAGTACATGTTCGTTCCTTCCCTTCGCAATGCGCGTCATCGCGCCGTCCTGCCCGTCCTTTTCATCGCAAGTCTCCTTCCCGCCGGCCCCGCATGGGCGCAGGTGCAGCGGAGCTTTTCCGACCTGAGTTTCGAGGCGCCGGACCTGCAGACGGCCGGGTGTCGCGTCTATATCGCGGCGAGCCAGGTGCCCGGCTGGGACACCACCCACCCCTCGGCAGCCACCGAGAACGTCGGCGGCTGCGTCGTGCCTGCCGGCTTCAGCCAGAATGCACCGATCATCGAAATGTGGCGGACGCCACGCGACAACGGGTCCGGCGGCACGGTGAACGCCCGGAGCGGGCGGCAGGTCGCCGAGCTCAATGCCGTGGTCGCGTCGAGGATCTTCCAGCGCGTGTGCCTGATCAATGGCGAGGAAGTCGAATGGCGGTTCAGCCACCGCGGGCGCGGCAGCGCCACCGTGCCCGACGTGATGCGCTTCGGCTGGGGCGCCTCGGGGAATACCGTGGTGCAGGTGGGCACGACCAACTCGGGCGTGTTCACCGCGCCGGTCGTGTCCCAGGGCGTGATCGACGGACCGCTCAACGCCCCGGGCAACAACAGCTGGGTCGACTACAGGGGGCGCTTCATCTACGGCGGCGCGACGGGCGTGACCGGCATCGGCTTCGAGGCGATCGGGGGTACCACGTCGGGCAACCTGCTCGACGACATCCAGATCGAACTCGCGCCCTTCGTCGAGTTCACCCAGTCCAGCAGTTCGACGCCCGAGGGTGCCAGCAACAACCGGCCGACCCTGCGCATCAACGGCACCGCGTTCAGCGCGTTCACCGTGGTGGTGAAGGTCACGGGGGGCACGGCGATCCTGGGCACCGACTACACGACGCCGGGCAACAGCCCGACGATGACCGTCAACGTGCCGGCGGGCAACTACGACGGCACGAGTGCCGCAAGCCTGATCGCCCTGCCGATCACGGTGATCAACGACACCCTCGTGGAAAGCACCGAGAGCGTGCAACTGGAGATCGAGCCGTCCCCCACCAGCCCCGCCAGTTACCTGCGGCGGTCCAGCATGACCTGTGGCGCGGCGGGGCAGATCGCCACGACGTACTCGATCACCGACGACGACAGCCAGATCAACGTCACCAAGAACGTGGCGGCACCGGTGCAGGTCAGCGGGCAGCCTACCCGGTTCGACGTCGCCTACACGATAAGCGTCAGCAACCCGGGGACCTTGTCGGCCAACTACAGCCTGGTCGACGCGCCGGGGCTGGATCCCGACGTCACGGTGTTGTCGGCCGGCGTCGTCCGCAACGGAGGCGGCAGCACGGTACTGAGCGGTGCGGGTCCCTGGACGCTGCAGCCGCAATGGCGCGCGCTGGCCGGCGGCGCCACCGACACCTACGTGCTGACGATGAGGATCGAGATCCGCCGCGGCGGATCGTCGGCGAACGACGCCTGCGCCTCGCCCACCGCCACTGGCCTGGGCCTGTACAACGCCGCCAACGCCATCCTCCAGAACAGCGCGGGGAACCTCAGCTTCGTCAGCGATGCATGCAGCAGCACGCCGACGCCGGTCTGGGTGACGCTGCGCAAGCGACTCGACGGGCGTGCCGTGGCGACGGACCAGGCGCAGGTGCGCCTCCTGTCGGCAGGCATCCCGGTGGGGACGGCCACCACAACCGGCAGCGGCCTGCCCGCGACGGCGACGACCGGGGTGGTCGTCGTGCCCGCGGGCAACACGATGCAGTTCGAGGAGGCCATCAAGGCGGGCGGTACGGGGGCGGACCAGGCGCCGGTGAACTATGGGACCAGCCTGGCCTGCACCAACGCGACCGCAGGATCGGCCACCGCGATGCCGGGCGGCGTGGGCAGCCTCATCGGGGATGCGCGGCGCTGGATGGAGTTCACCCCGGCGGCCGGCGACGACCTGGACTGCCTGGTCATCAACACCGCCAGCGCCGCCGACCTGAGCGTGGCCAAGACCAACACGCCGGCATCGGGTCCGCTGGACCTCGCCAACGACACCGTGGTCTCGGGGACGACGAGGCGCTACAGCATCGCGGTACGCAACGCGGGGCCGATGGCGGCGAACAACGCCGTGCTGCGGGATCCGCCGACCGTCGGCATGAGCTGCGCGGCGGTCAGCTGCGGCGCGACGACAGGCGGTGCGGCCTGCCCCTCGAACCCCACCGTCGCGGCCCTGCAGTCCGCGGCGGGCCTGGCCTTGCCGGTCCTGCCAGCGAACAGTGGCATGACCTTCACCGTGGATTGCCTGATGGAGTGAGCGCCCGCGCGCTCAATCCAGTTGCAGGGTGACGTCGCCGGAAAAGCTCTCCAGCGAGATGTCGGCGTCGCCGCCGCCGTAGCGATGGGTGAAGCTGGCGCCCGGCCCGTGCCTGGGACGCTCGATGTTCGCGTCCGGGGCGCTGAGGTCGCCGCTGAAGCTGGAGGCCTTGACCGTCGCCGACAGGCTGCGCGGGAAGTGCAGGTCGACGTCGCCGCTGACCGACTCGATGTCGATGCGCGCGTTCGGGGCCAGCGCGGTGCGCAGGTCGAAGTCGCCGGACACGGTCTCGCCCGAGAACCGGCGCAACTGGCTGTCGATCACCCGGACCTCGACCTCGCCCGAGACGCTGTCGATGGACACTTCGCCGTCCAGGCGGCCCGAGAGCCGGATGTCGCCCGAGACGCTGTCGATGGAGACGGTGCGGCTGTTGACGGTGAGCTTGAGGTCGCCGCTGACGCTGTCCACGCTCAGCTCGCCCGGTGCACCCGCCACCACGGCGTCGCCGCTGACGGTATCGATCGACAGCGACTCGGGCGCGATGCCGGCGACGTCGATGTCCGCCGAGACCGAGTCGATCTCCAGGTTGGCGCGCAGCGGCACCATCACGACCAGGTCGCTGGGTTCGCTCTTGTCGCTGCTGGTGAAGAAGCCCAGTCCGCTGCCGCGGTTGGGGTACTTCACTTCGATTTCCAGGTGGCGCTTGTCGCCGGTGATCTCCAGCTTCTCAACGCCCTTGCCGAGCGTGCCGGTGATCTCGACCTCGGCGCGGTCCCAGGCGCGCACTTCGATGCGGCCCTTGAGGTTGTCGATGTCGACGCTGCCCCGCGGATCGAGCGGGCGGGTCTCGTTGATGGGGGTGCCGGCGAGCGCGGGCAGGGAAGCCACGAAGAGGGCGCAGGCCATCACGGGCGCGGAAAGGGCTTGGAATCGGGTCATGGCGGGCTCCGGTCAGGTATTGAGCATGCGCTGGCTCAGCGCGAGGCGTTGGGCATAGGTGCGGCGCAACTGGTCGAGCAGCAGGCGCGAATCGGGTTGTTGGGCGAGGGCATCGAGGATCATGTCGGCGTTGCGGTCGAGGTCGTTGATGGCCGGTTGCAGGCTCGGGTCGCCCGGCACGGTGCCCAGCGCGTTGAACGCGGCCTGGTATTGCCGGGTCAGCCCGGCGACCTCGCGCTGGTAGGCCCAGGCGGGGTCGGCGGCCCGGGGTACCCCGGCCGCCGGCGCGACCGCCGTGGCGACGCCGGTTCCGGCGGGCGGCGTGTCGCCCGTGGAAGGCAGGTACCAGCCCAGCGTCGTGGCCACCAGCAGCAGGCTGGCCGCGAGGGCGAGCGGAGCCAGCCAGCCGCGCCGCACGCGCGCGGGGGGCTGCGCCGTCGCCGCGGTGCGCGGCCCCAGGCGACCGGCGATGCCGGGCCACAGGTCGTGCGAGGGCAGCGGGTCGGTGCGCAGCCCGCGAAGCTGCCAGCGCAGGCCGTCGGGCAGGGGGGTGTCGGGCGTGTGATGGGAATCGGTTTCGCGTGTCATGGGATGTCTCCGGACCAGGCGGCTTCGCCGAGCCGTTCGCGCAACAGGTGGCGCGCGCGATGCAATTGCGCCTTCGAACTGCCGACCGCCATGCCCAGCTCGGCGGCGATTTCCTCGTGCTTCCAGCCTTCCACGTCGTACAGCACCAGCACCGCGCGCGCACGCGGCGGCAGGCTGGCGACCGCACGCTCCAGGTCCATGGAAAGCGCGGTGGTGTGGCCGGCCGAATCGGCCTGGCCGAGCAGGGCGAAGGCATCGTCGTCGCCCTCGTGCTGCGGTCGGCTGCGCTGGCTGCGCATGTCCATCAGCGCCGTGTTGACCGCCAGCCTGTGCAGCCAGGTCGAGAACGCCGCCTCGAACCGGAACGCCGGCAGGGCTTGCCAGGCACGGACGAAGGCCTCCTGGGTGAGGTCCTCGGCACGGGTGCCATGGCGACCGACCAGGCGACCGATGACGCCGTGGACGCGGCCCGCGTGGCGGTGGTACAGCGCCTCGAAGGCCGTCACGTCGCCCTCGACCGCGGCGCGGATCAGGCTCGCTTCGACGTCGGCGCCGGCCGCGGCGTCGGCGGGGGCGTCATCGGCGGGGGTCGGGGATTCGGCCACGGCATTCAGCATAAACATTCCGATGCGCGATACCCGTGGAAGGTTTAAGCCCCTGCGTCACGCATGCGCGGCGGGAAGGACGCACTGCGGTCCGCCCGTCCGGTGGGGGTCCCGGCGGGCCGGGGTGGCCATCCCCCCTCAATCCAGGCGGGCGAGGTGGTCGAGCAGGTCGCCGGCGTAGCGTTCGAGTTTGCGCGCGCCGATGCCCGGGATTTCCGCCAGCGCACCCTCGTCGGTGGGCGCGGCCTCGGCGATCGCCCGGAGGGTGCTGTCGTGGAAGATCACGTAGGCCGGCACGTTCTGGTCCTTCGCCGTCGCGGCGCGCCACTCGCGCAGCAGGTTGAAGCGGACCAGGGCCTCGGTGTCGAGGTCGGCCTCGATCATCGACGAGCGCCCGGTGCGGGCGCGACGGCGCGGGGCGGGCTCGTGGCGGAACGACAGGTTCCGCTCGCCGCGCAGGACCGCGCCGCTGGTCGGGGTCAGCCTCAGGGCGTTGTATCGCTCCGCATCGGCCTCCAGCAGGCCCGCCGCCACCAACTGGCGGAACACGCCGCGCCATTGGCGGGCATCGAGGTCCTGGCCGATCGCCCAGGTGCTGAGCGACTCGTGCCCGTACTGCTGCACCTTATCGGTGGACTTGCCGGTCAGGATGTCGATCAGGTGGCCGGCGCCGAAGCGCTGGCCGCTGCGGTAGACGCAGGAAAGCGCCTTGCGCGCGGCCTCGGTGCCGTCCCAGGTCTCGGGGGGCTCCAGGCAGTTGTCGCAGTTGCCGCAGCCGCCATCGTGCGCGCCGGCGTAGTCCTCGCCGAACCAGCCGAGCAGGGCCTGGCGCCGGCAGTCGGTCGATTCGCAGTAGCCCAGCAGGGCATCGAGCTTGTTCCGTTCCAGGTGCTTGCGTTCGTCGCTGGCCTCGCCCCGGTCGATGAGCGCGCGCAGGTTGACCACGTCGCCCAGGCCATAACTCAGCCAGGCCTCCGCGGGGCCGCCGTCGCGCCCGGCGCGGCCGGTCTCCTGGTAATAGCCTTCGAC
This sequence comes from Gammaproteobacteria bacterium, assembly GCA_030431185.1. GTDB lineage: Bacteria > Pseudomonadota > Gammaproteobacteria > Xanthomonadales > Xanthomonadaceae > Marilutibacter. Next base: position 5,934 of record JAUIJO010000168.1, read on the forward strand.
CGACTTGGGCAGGTCGATGTGGGCGACGAAGCGGACGTCGGGCTTGTCGATGCCCATGCCGAAGGCGATCGTGGCGACCATCACCACGCCGTCGGCCTGGAGGAAGTGGCGCTGGTTGGCGGCGCGGGTCTCGGCGGGCAGGCCGGCATGGTAGGGCAGGGCATGCACCCCGGCCTCGACGAGCTGTTCGGCGACCGCTTCGACGCGCTTGCGCGAGAAGGCATAGACGATGCCGCTCTCGCCTTCGTGTCCGCGCAGGAAATCGAGCAGTTGCCGGGTCCCGCCGCCATCCTTGTGGACGACCCGGTAACGGATGTTGGGCCGGTCGAAGGAACTCACGAACTGCCGTGCGTCCTCCAGGGCCAGGCGTTCGACGATCTCGCGACGCGTCGGGGCGTCGGCGGTGGCGGTGAGCGCGATGCGGGGCACGTCCGGCCAGCGTTCGTGCAGCACCGTCAGCTGACGGTACTCGGGCCGGAAGTCGTGCCCCCATTGCGACACGCAGTGGGCTTCGTCGATCGCGAACAGCGCAAGCTGGCCGCGTCCGTGGGCCCGGTCGACCAGGGACAGCATGCGCGCCGTGAGCAGCCGCTCGGGCGCGACGTAGAGCAGGTCCAGATCCCCGTCCAGCCACTGCCGCTCGACGTCGGCCGCGGCCTGGGCATCCAGCGACGAATTGAGGCAGGCCGCACGCACGCCGAGCTGGCGGAGGCCTTCGACCTGGTCCTGCATCAGCGCGATCAGGGGCGAGACGACGATCCCGCAGCCGTCGCGGAGCATCGCCGGCAGCTGGTAGCACAGCGACTTGCCGCCACCGGTGGGCATCAGGACCAGGGCGTCGCCGCCCTCGGCGACCCGCTCGACGATCGCCGCCTGCTCGCCCCGGAACGCCGGGTGGCCGAAGGTGTCGCGGAGGAGGTCGAGGGCGTGGTCGAGGGTGTCGCGGGGCATCCGCCTAGGGTACCAAGGGTGGCGGGGGCGGCGGGGGGTGGAAAAATGGGGTCAGCGTCATTTTTCCCGCAGG
>JAUIJO010000169.1 GCA_030431185.1 Gammaproteobacteria bacterium
CGCTCGCACCAGGCTTGGATGGCGGGATACGGCGACAGCGCGATGCCGCCTTCGCCCGCCACGTGGGTATAGGCATGCAGGGCGATGTCGGCGATGCCGTAGGCGGGACCGGTGAACCAGTCCTGCGCGCCCAGGTGGCGTTCCATCACCGCCAGCGCCTCGTGGGCGCGGCGACGCAGTCCGGGCAGCTCGGCGCGTCGCGGCGAGTCCAGGTCGGTCCAGCCGCAGATGAAGCGGGCCACGGCGACACAGGGCTCGTGGCTGTACTGCTCGAAGAACATCCAGCTCAGCGCCTGCGCGCGCTGCCACGGGTCGTCGGGCAGGAACGCGCTGCCCTCGGCCAGCCAGTGCAGGATCGCGTTGGACTCGACCAGGACGCGGCCGTCCTCGAGCTCGAGCATCGGCACCTTGCCGTTGGGGTTCTTCGCCAGGTAGGCGGGCGTGCGGGTCTGGCCGTTCGCGCTGTCGGTCTCGATCCAGTGATACGGGCGGTCCAGCTGCGCGAGCAGCAGGCGCAGCTTGTGGCAGTTGCCGGAGGGCGAGAATCCGTGGACGGTGATCACGGCGCGGCCTTCGCGCGACGCGCGCGCCAGGCCTCGCGGGTCTGCCCCCAGAGGTCGGCCTCGTGCGCGTCCAGTGGCGGCGGCAGCGCGGCCTTGCCCAGGCGGGTCGATCCCAGCCGGACGGCGACCTGCTGCGAGGCGCTGTTCGCCGGGGCGATGCAGTGGATCACCTCGGTCCAGCCCAACGTGTCGAAGGCCCAGTCGATGGCGGCCTCGCAGGCTTCGGTCGCGTAGCCGCGTCCGCGGGCGTCGGGGTGGAAGGCGTAGCCAACCTCGGTGCCGGGCCAGCCGTCGGGCTGCCACGGCCCGGCCTGGCCCACCCAGCGCCCGCTGGCCTTCTCGACCACCGAGAACATGCCGAAGCCCTGCAGCATCCACGCCCCGGGCATCTGCAGGAAGCGCCGCCACGCGTCGCCGCGCACCAGCGGCCCCCCGATGTGGCGGGCGCTTTCGTCCCCGAACATCTCGGCATAGCGCTCGAAATCCCCCACCTGCGGCAAGCGCAGGACCAGGCGCGCGGTCTCGATGACCGGTGCGCCGTCGATGTGCAATGCCACGTTCAATCCTCCCATCCCAAACGTGCAGGCCCCGGGGGCAGGCTCAGAACGCGCTGATGCCGGTGAGTTCGCGGCCGATCACCAGCTGGTGCACCGTCTCCGTGCCTTCGTAGGTGATCACCGACTCCAGGTTCAGGGCGTGGCGGATCGCGGCGTGCTCGGTGGTGATGCCGGCGCCGCCGAGCAGGTCGCGGCATTCGCGCGCGATGTCGATGGCCATGCGGCAGTTGTTCCACTTCGCCAGCGATACCTGCGCGGGCTGCATCGTGCCGGCGTCCTTGAGGCGCCCCAGTTGCAGCACCAGCATCTGCGCCAGGGTGATCCGGCGCGCCATCTCGGCGAGCTTGATCTGCGCGCTCTGCGTGGCCGCCACCGGGCGATCGAAGAGGATGCGCTCCTTGGAGTAGTTCAGTGCCTCGTCCAGGCAGGCGATGGCCGCGCCGATCGGGCCCCAGGTGATGCCGTAGCGCGCCTGCGTCAGGCAGCCCAATGGGCCCTTCAGGCCCTTCACGTTGGGCAGGCGGTTGGCGTCGGGCACGCGCACGTTGTCGAAGAACAGGGAACTGGTCACCGACGCGCGCAGGCTCATCTTGTGCTTGATCTCCTGCGCCGCGAAACCATCCATGCCCTTCTCGACGACGAAGCCCTGGATCCCTTCGTCCGTCTGCGCCCACACGATGGCGATGTCGGCCAGGTTGCCATTGGTGATCCACATCTTGGAACCGTTGAGGATCCAGTCGTCGCCGTCGCGCCGGGCGCTGGTCTTCATGTTGGCGGGGTCGGAGCCGCCATGCGGCTCGGTCAGGCCGAAGCAGCCGATGACCTTGCCCGCGGCCATGTCGGGCAGCCAGCGCTTGCGCTGCTCCTCCGAGCCATAGGCGTAGATGGGGTACATGCACAGCGAGGACTGCACCGATACGAAGCTGCGGATGCCCGAGTCGCCGCGTTCGAGTTCCTGGCAGATCAGGCCGTAGCTGACCGCGTTGAGTCCGGCGCACCCGTATTCCTCCGGCAACGAGGAACCCAGCAGGCCGAGTTCGGCGATCTCCGCGACGAGCTCCCGGGGAAAACGCGCCTGGTCGAAGGCATCGCCGATGATCGGCAGCACCCGCTCGTCGGTGAACCGCGCCACCGTGTCCTGTACCGCACGCTCCTCCTCGGTCAGCAGGGATCGGACGTCGAACAGGTCGTAGGGCTGCAGGGCCATGGTGCGCTCGCGAAGGAAGGGAACCCGCATTGTATCGATGCCCGATGCCGGGCGGCACCCCACCTCGAGGCCGCTGGCAACCGGTGATACGGCAAGGTACGGAGCGCCGCCGGCCGGGACCGGGCCATGTCGATTCCGGCGTCCGCCCAAAAGAAAAGGGGCCGGACTGGCCGGCCCCTCCACTCGCGGCGATGGCGACGGATCAGCCGCGCGCGACCGGATCGGTGGCGTCGGCGGTCTGGGTCACGACCTTGCCGTCGATGACGGGGAGGCGGTCGCCGGGACGCTCGTCCATGCGCACCTTGCCGTCCTGGCCGTCGTAGCGGTAGGTCACGTCATAGGCGACCACGGTGTCCTCGTCGCCAAGCAGGATGCGCTCGCCGGGCTTGCTGTCCAGGCGCTTGGTCCCGGTCGAGCCGTCCGGCGCCTTGTAAGTCACGTCATAGCCGACGACGCGACTGGTGTTGGACGTGTCGGTGACGGTGCGGCACTGGCGATCCGTGCGCTCCACGACCTTGCCGCCGACGTGGTTGCGGTCGACGCGGTTGCCGATGTAGCCGCCCGCCGCGGCACCCGCCGCGGTCGCGACCTTGCGCCCGTTGCCACCGCCGACCTGGTTGCCGATCACGCCACCGATGATCGCGCCGGCGACGGTACCGCCGACATTGCCATCACGTTCGGGCAGGCGCTCCTGCACCACCACGTCTTCGCACACCTGTCGCGGGGTCGAGGTCGAGCTCGTCTCGCGCACGGGGTCCGTGCCCAGCACCGCGGCGTACAGCGGCTGCTTCTCGGTGATGGGCTGGACATCGACCACCTCGGCATACTCGACGCCGCCGATGGTGTTGTCCTCGCGGTCGCCGAACAGGCCGGTATCGGCCCCGTCCGCGTCGAGTGAGACCTCGTCCACCCGGTCATCGCCGGAGAAGCTGTTGTACGCCGCGACGGCGATGCCGCCTACCAGCAGGGATGCCAGTGCAACTGCCAACATGCTCTTGTTCATCAGGGGCCTCCATAGGAACGGGAATGATTCCCGCACTTCGTCTTGACCCGATTCGAGCACTTCCAAGCTGAACGCGCCCCTATTTTTTTTCATCATCGGCGCCGAATGTGAACGAACGCCAAAATCCAGCCCCGGAACCATGTGATAGCGTCCACAGAATCCGAATCCACCGGCATGGCCATGGCGACCCCCCTGCTCTCCCCGCTGCTCCGTTTCGTCGAAAAGCTGAGCTACCCCAAACTGTTCCTGGTGACGGGCGCCGTCTTCGTGGTGGACCTGTTCGTCCCCGACATGGTCCCCTTCGCGGACGAACTGCTGCTGGGCCTGGCCACCCTGCTGCTGTCGCGCAAGCGGAAGGACAAGGGCGCCACGATCGACTCCACGCGAAGCTGAGCGCGGGTCCGGGGCCGTGCTGGTCGACAGCCATTGCCACCTCGATGCGTCGCGCTTCGACGGTGATCGCGATGCGGTGATCGCCCGCGCACGCGCCGCGGGCGTGCTGCGGCAGGTGGTGCCGGCGGTGACCGCGGCGTCCTGGCCCGGCCTGCGCGACACCTGCCGGCTTTCGCCCGGCCTGTATCCCGCCTTCGGGCTCCATCCGATGTTCATGGACGCGCACGATCCCGGCGACCTGGACCGGCTGGCCGAATGGCTGGAGGCCGAGGATCCGGTCGCGATCGGCGAGTGCGGGCTGGACTTCCATGTCGACGGGTTCGATGCCCGTGCCCAGGGTCGCTATTTCGAGCAACAGCTGCGCCTGGCGCGCGACCTCGGGCTGCCGGTGATCGTGCACGCCCGCAAGGCGGTGGATGAGGTGATGGCCGCGATCCGCCGCTTCTCGCCGCTGCGCGGCGTCGTCCACAGCTTCTCCGGCAGCGTCGACCAGGCCCGGCGCCTGTTCGACCTCGGTTTCCTGGTCGGCCTCGGCGGGCCGGTCACCCACGAACGTGCCAAGCGCCTGCATCGCGTCGCCCGCGAGATCGAACTCGACAGCCTGCTGGTCGAGACCGATGCCCCGGACCAGCCCGATGCCGGCATCAAGGGCCAGCGCAACGAGCCCGCGCGCCTGCCCCGCATCATCGACGCGCTGGCGGAGCTGCGGGGCATGGCGCCCGAAGCGCTGGGCCGCGCCACGGCACGCAACGCCGAGCGGCTGTTCGACCTGCCGCCCCTCGAGCCCTCCGGGTCCCCGTCAAGCCGGCGGGCGTGACTTCAGCAGCAGCTCGATCGCCTTCCCCACCGCGGCAAACGCGAATGCACCGGTCACGTGGGTGGCCGCGCCGAGCCCGCCGCCGCAATCGAGCTTGAAGCCGGCTTCGCCCTCCACCCTGGGGCGGATGCCGCACACGCTGCCGTCCGGCTGGGGGTACTGCACGTTCTCGAGCGAATACACAGCGGCCACGCCGAAGTACCTCGACGGACTCCGCGGGAAATTGAACTCCGCGCGCAACTTCTTGCGGACCAGGGCCAGCATGGCGTCGTGCTCGGTGCGCGAGAGGTCGCGCACGCGCACCAGGGTGGTGTCGGTGCGCCCGCCCGCCGAACCGACCACCACCAGCGGCAACTTGCGCCGACGGCACCAGGCGATCAGCTCGACCTTGCTGCGGAAGCTGTCGCAGGCGTCCACCACCAGGTCGAAACCGGGCTCGAGCAGGTCGGCGACATTGCCTGCGGTCAGGAAACTGGGCACCGCGTGGACCGACATGGCCGGGTTGATGGCCAGGCAACGCTCCGCCATCGCGTCCACCTTGTTGCGTCCGTACTGGCCCGCCAGGGCCGGCAGTTGTCGATTGGTGTTGGACACGCACACGTCGTCCGCGTCGACCAGGGTGAGGTGGCCGATGCCGGTGCGGGCCAGGGCTTCCACGACCCAGGACCCCACGCCGCCCATGCCGATCACCGCCACCCGGCATCCCGAGAAGCGCGCCACCGCTCCCTGGCCGTAGAGCCGGTCGATGCCGGCGAAACGCTCCAGCCAGCCGGGGTCCAGGGTGGAAGTCGCGCCGTCGCCGGCAGGTGGCAGGGGGTCGTGCGGGACATTCATGGCCGCCATTCTAGGGCCTGGCCATGGTCGTTACCCCCCACCGTGATATCTTCCAAGCCACATCTCCGGAGGCCAGGCCATGAACGATCCCCAGCCCAACGATCCAGCGACGAAGAAGCCGACGGGCAACGCACAGAAGTTCCTCTTCATGCTTCTCCTGGGTCTGGTGCTCGGCGCGATCGCGACGGTCATGGCGGTGCGCGCCCTGGAGGCCCGCAAGGACCATTTCCCCGACAGCGTCATGCAGGTCCAGCAGTGGCACTTGGGACAGTTGCGTTCGAACGTGGAGCACAGCCGGTGCAGCGCGACCGACACCCTGCCCCACATCAAGACCCTGCGCGAGATGGCCAACGACCTCGAACCGGCGTTCCCCGACCTCCGCGATGACGAGCGTTTCGTGAAGGCCGCCAGCGGGATGCGCGCCTCGCTCGACAGCGCACTGGGCAGCCCGCCGCTCAACTGCGCGGGCGTCGAGAAGCTGGTCACCGACCTCGGCGGCGCGTGCAAGGCCTGTCATCAGGATTTTCGCTGATCCATCACACCCCTGAACGGTTCGCCGGGGTGTTGACGGCTCATTCATGCGGGTATTCCTAGCGTGGGGCCCAGGTGATCGATCGCGATCACTTCCACTCGACGCAGGAGAGTCTTCATGAACCGATTGAACCTTCGCATGGCCGGCCTGGTGGCCGCGAGCGCGCTTGCCGTGACCGGTTGCGCCACTTCCGGATACGGTTCGTCCGGCGCGGGCTACGGCAGCAGCTCGCCGGGTTACGGCTATGGCGCGCAGCCGGCCAACTGCGCCGACTGCGGCGTGATCACCCGCATCGACCCGGTCCAGACGGGTACGGCCCCCAATGCCACCGGCGCGATCCTCGGTGGCCTCGTGGGTGCCGTCGCCGGCCGCGAGCTGGCCGACGACGAGAGCAAGGGCCGCCAGAACACGGCGACCGTCGCCGGTGCCGCCGCAGGCGCGGTGGCGGGGAACGCCGTGCAGAACTCGGTCCAGACCAAGTACGAGGTCTATGTGCGGATGAGCGACGGCCGCACCAACCGCATCACGATGAACAACGTGGTCGGCCTGCAGGTCGGCGAGCAGGTCCGCGTCAGCAACGGCCGCATCATCAGCAGCTGATCCCGGCTGGCCCGGCGCGACACTCCCGGGCATGGGGATGTCGCGGCCTGGGCGGACCCGCCTCGGGCGGTTCGACCGCCCAAAAAGAAACCCGGGGCGGTTCGACCGCCCAGAAAGAAACCCGGGGCGGCTCGACCGCCCAAAAAGAAACCCGGCCACTGGCCGGGTTTCTCTTGCATCCTGTTTCGCGGACACCCGCATGGGCGCGTCCGCGAAGGGACGGCCTGTGGATTACAGCGGCTCGACGGCGTCGGCCTGCAGGCCCTTCTGGCCCTGCACGACGGTGAACGAGACCTTCTGGCCTTCCTGCAGGCTCTTGAAGCCCTGGGTCTGGATGGCGCGGAAGTGCACGAACACGTCTTCGCCGTTCTCACGGCTGATGAAGCCGAAGCCCTTGGCATCGTTGAACCACTTGACGGTACCGG
>JAUIJO010000170.1 GCA_030431185.1 Gammaproteobacteria bacterium
ACATGACGCCGCGTATCAGGCGCAGGAAATGGGTCAGCGGTAGGACCTCGGCCAGCCATTGCACCGGTCGCGGCATGCCGGCGAAGGGGAACATGAAGCCCGACAGCAGGATCGAGGGCAGGAAGAAGAAGAAGGTCATCTGCATGGCCTGGAACTGGGACTGGGCGCGGGTGGAGATCAGCAGGCCGAGGGTCAGGTTGGCGAGGATCAGCAGGACCGACGCGACATATACGTCGAACACGCTGCCCAGCACCGGGACCTTGAACAGCCAGGTCCCCAACAGCAGCACCACCGTGGTCTGGACCAGGCCGATCACGGCATAGGGGAGGACCTTGCCGATCATCAGTTCGGCGCGACTGATGGGCGTGGCGATCAGCAACTCCATGTTGCCGCGTTCCCGCTCGCGGACGATCGCGACACCGGTGAACAGGACCATGGTCATGGTGAGGATCACGCCGATCAGGCCGGGGACGATGTTCACCGCCGACCGGCGCTCCGGGTTGTAGAACGCGACCACGCTGATCGCGGGCGCGGGCGGCGACGCGCCCGTGGCGCCGGCGCTGGTGCCGGCGCCGGTCCCGGCAATCGGCAGCTGCGCCAGCTGCACCGCTGCGCTCTGCACCACGGTGTCGCTGCCGTCGACCATCACCTGCACGAGCTCCCGGCCTTCGATTCGACGCCGTTCGAAGTCGCGCGGTATCGCGACGCCCACGCTGATCTCGCCGCGACGCAACATGTCGACCAGTTCCTGCGGCGTGTCGGCGCTGGCCACGGGCTGGATGACGCCGGTCGCAAGCATGTCCATGACCACCTCGCGGGAGGCGCGCGTGCCGGCTTCGTCGACGATGGCGGCGTCCAGACCGCGCAGGTTGAGGTTGATGGCATAACCGAACAGGACCAGTTGCATCACCGGGATGCCGATGATCATCGCCAGCGTGACGCGGTCGCGGCCCATCTGCCGCAGCTCCTTGACCACGATGGCCCACAGGCGCCGCCAGTTCACGGCGCGTCCCCGGGATGGAGCTCGCGGTGGGTCTCGCCGCCCCGGGTGGCGTCGACGAACACATCCTCCAGGTTGGGCTCCACCTGTTCGACCGCGGCTTCGCCATCCGCCGCCCGCAACGCATCGCGGACGCGTGCCTGCGCGCCCTCGCGGTCTTCCACCAGCACCCGCAGTGCATTGCCGATCTGGGCCACGCTGAGTATCCCGGGCACGTCCACCAGGAGGCGCTGGGCCTGTCGCGGCCGTTCGGACTGTACTTCCACGGTGCGCCCGGCCAGCCGCGCGGTCAGTGCCGCGGGCGTGCCGTCGGCCACCAGTGCGCCGCGATCGAGGATCGCCAGGCGATGGCAGCGCTCCGCCTCGTCCATGTAGTGGGTCGACACCAGCAGGGTGGTGCCGGCATCGGCGAGTTCGAAGAGCTTTTCCCAGAAGTCCCGCCGCGATTCCGGGTCCACCGCGCTGGTGGGTTCGTCGAGGAACAGCAGTTCGGGCTCATGGATGACCGCCGCCGCCAATGCCAGACGCTGCTTCTGCCCGCCGCTCAGCGTGCCCGCCAACTGCTTTTCGCGGTCGGCGAAGTGGTACTGCTCGACGAGGGCGTCGATCCGCGCCCGGGTGCGCGACCGCGGCACGCCCTGGGCGGCCGCCATGAACTCCAGGTTCTCGCGCACCGACAGGTCTTCGAACAGGGAGAAGCGCTGGGTCATGTAGCCGATGCGCTGCCGCAGCTGCTCGGACTGCTCCGGGATGCGCAGGCCGAGCACTTCGATGTCGCCCTCGGTCGGCGTCAGCAGGCCGCACAACATGCGGATGGTGGTGGACTTGCCGGACCCGTTGGGCCCCAGGAACCCGTACACCTGCCCCTCGGGGACGCTGAGGTCGACCCGGTCGACCGCGACCAGCTCGCCGAAGCGTTTGGTCAGCCCGCGGGCGCGGATCGCGAGTGACGAGTCGGCGGTGGAAGCATTGGCGCCCATCTCAGGGCATGCAGTCCGGCCACGCCAGCCGCAGCAAGGCGCGCGCGTGGTCCGTCCATTCGCGCACGCTGTCGCGAGCCGCGCGCGCGCATGCCTCACGGGGGCCGCACGGGGGCGTCATCGGGGCGTGCCTCCGTTGCCGGCATCCTCCGGGGGGAACGTCGCCGTCACCGGCACGCCCACCGGCAAGGCATCCAGCCCGGTGCCGGACAGCGCGATCTCGGCCACGTAGCTCAGGCGCGCGGCGTCTTCCCCGGTCAGCGCGTAGTACGGCGTGAAGCTCGGCTCGCTGCGGATCATCCTGACCTCGCCGTCCATCACGTCGTCGCGGCCCTCGATGCGCACGCGCGCCTTCCGGCCGACGCGGATGCCCACACGGATCGGCTCGGGCACGTAGACCCGCGCGAAGGGCGCGTCCCCCACCAGCAATATCGCCAGCGGAGCGCCCACCGGCGCCTGGTCGCCCAACTTGTAGGGCAGGCGTTCGACGAAGGCATCGCGGGGGGCGACGACGTCGAGCTTCGCCAGGTCGACCGCCTGGGCCCGGGCCTCGGCGCGCCTCGCTGCACGCGCGGCTGCGCCCTGCGCCACGGCCTCCTGGCGGGAGCCATGCTCGAGCTCGAGCAGTGCGGCCTCGGCCTGGTCGACGGCCGCGCTGGCATTGCCGGCGGCGGCGCGGGCGCGGTCGACGTCGGCCGCGGCGACCAGCTGCTGGCGACCCAGGGGCTGGAGGCGGGCGTAATAGGCCTGCGCATCCGCCGCCTGGGCCCGGGCGGCCGACAGGTTCGCGCGTGCCTGGGCGATGACCTCGCTGCGCGGACCGGCCTCCAGTTCCGCCAGTGCTTCGCCTGCCTGGCGTACCTGGGCTTGCGCCGCCTGCAGTCGCGACCGGGTGCGATCGGTTTCGAGTTGCATCACGCGGTCGCCGGCATGGACGACCTGCCCTTCGCGCACGTCGATGGCGACGATGCGCTCGGCTGCCGGCGCGGGCAAGGTGATGCGGTCCCGCTCGAGCGTGCCCAGCGCCTGCGGCGCCTCCCGTCCGCACGCCACCAGCAGCGAGGCGGCGGCCAACAACCCAGCGAGCGTCCGGTGCCTCATCGTGATTCCTCCGTTGGCGCGGGCAGCTCGAGCCCACGATCCAGCAATGCCAGCGTATGAATGCGCAAGGCGTCGAACCCCAACTCGTCGGCGTCGAACAGTCGCCGCCATACCGGCGCACCGGCGACCGGGAACAGGGTCAGCCCCACCAGCGAGACCATCAGCAGCCGGGGGTCGAGGTCGGGATTGAGCGCGCCCTGTTCTTGCGCCTTGGCGAAGCGGGCGACCATCAAGTGCGGCAGTTGCGGACCGAGGCGCTCGAACAGCACGTCGCGCAGGGCGCCGCCTTCGCACAGCACCTCGCGCACCCACAGCGCGGGCAGCCACGGATGCGCCGCCACCACGGCACCGACCCCCTGCACGAAGCCGGCGACCACGCCGGCGACGTCCTGGCCCTGGCCGGCCACGCGCGCGCGCAGGACCTCGAAGGCCGGCAGGATGCGCGCCTGGATCACGGCTTCGCGCAACTGCGCCTTGTCGCCGAAGTAATAGTGCAGCAGGGCGGGATTGACCCCGGCGCGTTCGGCGATGCGGCGCAGCGTGGTGGCGGCGATCCCGTGCTCGACCCAGCACGCGATGGCGGCATCGAGGACGCGCTCGCGCTGGTCGGGCGCATCGGCACCGGGGCGGCCGGGGAGGCGCTTGCGCGACGTCGCTGCCCCGCTCGTCTCGCGACGGGGGCGGCCCCGGGCCCGGTTGGAGGTGGGGGTGCGCGCCATGCCCGTATTTAATTAAACAATTAATTTAATTTCAAGCCCCTCCCCTTGCCCATCGCAAGCCGGACACGCGGATGGGTCACGCGGGCCGAACACGCGCGGCGCTATCCTCGTCCCCTGTCCATCGCCCCCACATGCGTCCCGATGCCCCCAGTCCCCAATGCGCGGCGTTTCCGCGTTCGCGACCAGGCCCTCGCCCTCTGGCTGTTCGGCATCGCGCTGCTCGGCATCCTCCGCTTCCTCATGCGTGCCTTCCGCGACGGCGCCAGCGTGGATGGCATCGCGTGGGCGTATCTTGCAGGCGGACTGCTGGTGGCCGCGTGCGGAGCCCGGGCCTGGCGACGCCACCCGTCCCCGCCGGTCCGCTAGTGCCTGCCCTTGCCTTCCGCGGTTTCGCCCTGATGTCCGGGGTGCGCCTCCTTTCCCATCCAATCCAGAGCCTTCATTGAACGATTCAGCCTCCCGCGACACGACCTCGGAGTTCACCCTCGACCCCGCCGACACCGAGCGCCTGGCCAACCTGGCCGGCCCCTTCGACGCCCACCTCCGCCTGCTCGAGCTGCGCCTGGGCGTGGAGATCGCCAACCGCGGCAATATCTTCAAGGTGACCGGCGGCAAGGGCGCGGTGAAACGCACCGAGAAGCTGCTGCACGCCCTGTGGCAGGACGCCGCCGGCGAAACCCTCGACGAGCCGGCGATCCACCTGCGCCTGGCCGAGGCCGGGGCGGACCGGGTCGACCAGGAGTACGCCCCCCAGGACGTCGCCATCCGGGTCAAGCGCGGCACCGTGCGCGGACGCGGCGCCAACCAGGCCAAGTACCTGCACCTCATCGCCACCCACGACATCAACTTCGGCATCGGCCCGGCGGGCACCGGCAAGACCTTCCTCGCCGTCGCCAGCGCGGTCGAGGCACTGAACGAAGGCCGCGTGCACCGCCTGATCCTCGTGCGTCCCGCCGTGGAGGCGGGGGAAAAACTGGGCTTCCTGCCCGGCGACCTGACCCAGAAGGTCGACCCCTACCTGCGCCCCCTCTACGACGCGCTGTATGAAATGCTCGGGGTGGAGAAGGTGGTCAAGCTTCTTGAAAAGAACGTCATCGAGATCGCACCGCTGGCCTACATGCGCGGCCGCACCCTCAACGACGCCTTCGTCATCCTCGACGAGGCCCAGAACACCTCCATCGAGCAGATGAAGATGTTCCTGACCCGGATCGGCTACGGCAGCACGGCGGTCGTCACCGGCGACATGACCCAGATCGACCTGCCCCGCCACCAGAAGTCGGGCCTCAAGGACGCCATTGAAGTGCTGCACGAGGTCGATGGCATCTCGTTCACCTTCTTCGAGTCGCGCGACGTGGTGCGCCACCCGCTGGTCGCGCGCATCGTCAACGCTTACGATGCACGGGATGCGACGGACGCCCAGTCCGGCGCCAAGGGCTGAACACAGGCCATGACCCAAGGTCCCGTACGACTCGATGTCAGCGTCACCTACGGGCTCCCGCGGACCGGGATCCCGGCAGCGGTGAGCTTTCGCAAGTGGGTCGCCGCCGCCCTCCACGGGCGCATCCGCGAGGCCGACCTGGCCGTGCGCATCGTCGATGTCCGCGAAGGACGCGCGATGAACCGCCACTTCCGCGGCAAGGACTACGCCACCAACGTGCTGAGCTTCCCGGCGGAACTGCCCGAAGGCCTGCCCAGCGACGTCAGGTTCCCCCTGCTGGGCGACCTGGTGATCTGTGCGCCGGTGGTCGCCCGCGAAGCCCGCGACCAGAAGAAGGCCCTGGCGGCCCACTATGCCCACATGACCGTCCACGGTGCCCTGCACCTGCTGGGCTGGAACCACGAGGACGAACGCGAGGCCGAATGCATGGAGCAGCTGGAACGCGAGATCCTCGCCTCCCTGGGCATCGCCGACCCCTACCAGCCGGCCTGAGGGCTGCCGTGGCGGCACTCGGGGAGTGCGCTGCCCCCGATCAATTCACTGCGACACGTGCTCCAGTGCATGGATGCACTTTCGGCGCAGCCATGGCAAGTCGTCCCGGGACAGCCGCACCTGACCGCCTTCCACTCGTTCTCCGAGCAGGCGTCGTCGAGCGAGCGCCGTACCGGCGACCGAGTTGCCGTATCGCTTCACGATGCCATCAATCTCCTGGTCCGACAGGATAATCGAACCGGGGATCCGGACCGCTTCGATCTGTTCTTCGTGCAACATCCCTTCAAGGAAGAAGCACAGTTCCGCTGTCGAGGCGGCCACTTCTTCGTCGAACATGTCGTCTTCGAATGTATGGAGGAGCTTGAAGTGCACGAGCTCGTGGATCACCGTCGACAATGCGGCCATTGCGCTGGTCGTCTCGTCCTGGCGCTCCGCGTGACTTGGAAACGGCAGGTAGAAGTGGAGCCTGGGCCTGTCGAAATAGAGCGATCGTCGCGTCGCGTCCACCCCGACGCCGTCAGGCACGAGTTCGAGCTCGAGGACGAGCCCCTTGTTCCCAAGGGCGCTCAGTCCTGCGAGGTATCGCGTCGCGAAATCAACACGTCGCTTCCATGCATCCTCGCTCAGCACGTGACCACCGGGCGTGCGCACCTGCCATTCGACGCGGCGCGATCCGGCCAGGATCGCGATGTTGAGCAGCCGGCCTGGGCGGGGGCTCGGCGCGTCGCCCCGACTCGCCAGGACCGACGTGACGTCGACCCACCTTCCCGCGTTTACCAACGGCACCTACATGTGCCGGGCGGGGGATATCGACGAGGACGGCATGAATGTGCTGCGCCTTCGCCTGATGGAATGTATCCAGGCCCAGCAGTGCAACGTAGTGGTGAATCTCGAAGCGGTGAAATTTGTGAGCTATATGGGCGTTGGTGTGCTCGTGGAGCGCCTGCGTCAGTTGCGTGCCTGCAACGGTGACCTCAAGCTCACGGGTGTAAATCTTTACACCGAGCGCCTTTTCCGCATGGTGGGCATCACGAATGTATTTGAATCCTATATGACCGAAGCCCAGGCCTTGCAGGCGTTCGCCGAAGCGGCCTAGTGTCGCCCCGTTAGATCGTTTTTCAGGGACGCGATTCTCCCACATGGAGGTGGGGCCTCAGGCGACAAG